>NZ_NCUO01000010.1:0-288902 GCF_002096495.1 Streptococcus oralis subsp. oralis
CTTGGTATTTGATAGATATTCAATTTTGAGTAGGTATTACTCAGAGTTAAGTGACGATAGCCTAGGAGATACACCTGTACCCATGCCGAACACAGTAGTTAAGCCCTAGAACGCCGGAAGTAGTTGGGGGTTGCCCCCTGTGAGATATGGAAGTCGCTTAGCTCGAGGGAGTTTAGCTTAGTTGTAATTGAGAGGAAATCGAAATTACAATCGGCGGATGAGAGAAACAAAGTTTCTTACCGTTGGATGAGCTAGACTCCGCCCTTTGGGAGTTTAGCTCAGCTGGGAGAGCATCTGCCTTACAAGCAGAGGGTCAGCGGTTCGATCCCGTTAACTCCCATAGGTCCCGTAGTGTAGCGGTTATCACGTCGCCCTGTCACGGCGAAGATCGCGGGTTCGATTCCCGTCGGGACCGTTTAAGATAACGGAAGTTATTTTAGACTCGTTAGCTCAGTTGGTAGAGCAATTGACTTTTAATCAATGGGTCACTGGTTCGAGCCCAGTACGGGTCATATTTGCGGGTTTGGCGGAATTGGCAGACGCACCAGATTTAGGATCTGGCGCTTAACGGCGTGGGGGTTCAAGTCCCTTAACCCGCATAATAGAAAGTAGCCGGCTTAGCTCAGTTGGTAGAGCATCTGATTTGTAATCAGAGGGTCGCGTGTTCAAGTCATGTAGCCGGCATTTTTTTATATAGAATAAGAGGTCGATGCGAACGTAGTTCAGTGGTAGAACACCACCTTGCCAAGGTGGGGGTCGCGGGTTCGAATCCCGTCGTTCGCTTAGAGAGGCCGGGGTGGCGGAACTGGCAGACGCACAGGACTTAAAATCCTGCGATTGGTAACGATCGTACCGGTTCGATTCCGGTCCTCGGCATATAATGATGAGCACCCTTAGCTCAACTGGATAGAGTACCTGACTACGAATCAGGCGGTTAGAGGTTCGACTCCTCTAGGGTGCATTTTTTATTTAACGCGGGAAGTAGCTCAGCTTGGTAGAGTACTTGGTTTGGGACCAAGGTGTCGCAGGTTCGAATCCTGTCTTCCCGATTCATGGCGGTGTAGCTCAGCTGGCTAGAGCGTCCGGTTCATACCCGGGAGGTCGGGGGTTCGATCCCCTTCGCCGCTATATTGATCTTGTTGGACCTTTAGCTCAGCTGGTTAGAGCTCTCGGCTCATAACCGAGTGGTCGTAGGTTCAAGTCCTACAAGGTCCATTGTAAATAATGGAGGATTACCCAAGTCCGGCTGAAGGGAACGGTCTTGAAAACCGTCAGGCGTGTAAAAGCGTGCGTGGGTTCGAATCCCACATCCTCCTTTTTATATTAACGCGGGATGGAGCAGCTCGGTAGCTCGTCGGGCTCATAACCCGAAGGTCGTAGGTTCAAATCCTGCTCCCGCAATTTGGCTCGGTAGCTCAGTTGGTAGAGCAATGGATTGAAGCTCCATGTGTCGGCGGTTCGATTCCGTCTCGCGCCATATTTTATTTTATTAAGCGGGTGTAGTTTAGTGGTAAAACTACAGCCTTCCAAGCTGTTGTCGCGAGTTCGATTCTCGTCACCCGCTTTGAACGAAAGTTCATACCAAGTTTTTAAACTTGGGCGCGTAGCTCAGGTGGTTAGAGCGCACGCCTGATAAGCGTGAGGTCGGTGGTTCGAGTCCACTCGTGCCCATTAATAGGAGAATTACTCAAGAGGCTGAAGAGGACGGTTTGCTAAATCGTTAGGTCGGGTAACCGGCGCGGGGGTTCGAATCCCCCATTCTCCGTACGTTGAGAGCTGCTAGGCTCTTTTTTTTGTATGTAAATCCCCCTTCTATATCATTAAAAGGGGGATTTGTTTATTACCAACTTGTTAGTGATATTTCTCCGCTATTGAGCCAGATAGTATGTTTATCTTCAAGTTCGACTTGAAGTTGACCAGATTCTGAGATTTCTTTTGCAAGACCTTTATTCAATTTTCCATCTAGCTGGAAGGTAACTTCTTTTCCAAGAACGATTGATCTTTCTTTATAGATATAAAGTAGCTCATCTGAATCCGTATTGTAGAAACAATTCCATATTTCGCTGATGAGCTCATTACGACTAATTGGTGCAGGTTGCATAAATAGGCTACCTGCTTTTTCTTTGAGGTTATCTGGGAAGTCTGCTATAGAAAAATTTATACCAAGTCCGATAATGACGTCTGTAACCAAGTCTGTCTCAACTGATGTCATTGCTTCGGTGAGGATACCTGCTATTTTTTTATTTTTTAAGTAGATGTCATTTACCCATTTGATATCTACTTCTATCATAGTGAGATTTTTAATGGCTTTGTAGACTGCAGCAGCTACAAGGAGAGTATAGGAAGGGAGTTTTTCATAGGGAAGATTGGGTTGAATATGCAGGGACATATAGATCCCACCCTGAGATGGAGAATAGTAGGGGCGCTGAAAGCGGCCACGACCTGCTGTTTGACAGGTTGAAAGATAGAGTGTATTTCCTTTGTTTCCAGCTTCAATCCCTTCTTTTGCATCTGTTTGGGTTGATTTGGTCTCAGGTTTGTAGCGAATGGTTAAGTTGGTGTTCTCCTGAATCAAATCAGGCAATATCAGATCGCCTTGAATAAGCTTATAGCCTCTATTTTTGATACTGTCAATTTCTAGGCCTTCTTGTTGAAGACGTTGGATCGCTTTCCATATGGATGTACGGCTTAAATTCAGTTCTTCTCCGATTTTTTCTCCGCTAACATAATCGTTTTCTCTAGCTAATATTTGGTAGACTAGTTGGTGTGATTTCATTGATTTTCCTTTCTAGCTAAGAGGGAGTGAGAGTATTCTTTTCGAGTTTGACTAGGTGTTTTATGAAAAAACTGTTTGTAGGCTTTTGAGAAATGTAGTGGGTCTGAAAAACCTACAGAATATGCAATGACTTTGATCGTTTCATTTGTGTGTTCTAGTAACTGTTGAGCACGGTTCATTCGAACGAAAAGTAAATACTCTTTTGGAGAGAGTTGGTGAAATTCTTTAAACACACTAGTTAAGTAACTTCTATGAACCGATAGCTCTTTTGCTAAATCTTGAATGGTGAGCGATCGTGGATAGTGACTATCAATTAATTGTTTGCAGTCAAGATAGAGCTGGTGAGTTGATGAAATATTCTCTTTTTTCTGATTGGGAGCAATCGTTCCTAGATGAAACATTAGTTCATGGAGTTGTCCCATGATGTGGAGTTGAGCCAATTCATTAGATTTTGTAATCTGAGCAAAGCAGACAATATCTGAGATGAGTTTTGCAGTTGTTTGTGTATGACAGTTATTTGACTGGTTGAGGTAGGATTGGTCAGAAATTTGAGATAGAGCAAAGTAGTCAGGTGCCCTCCCTCCAGTGATCCCCAACCAGTAGTAAGCCCAAGGATCCTGGCTATCTGCTTGATAGAATGTTAATTCATCTGGTTTTAGTAAAAAGAAATCTCCTGCCTTTAAATCAACAATTTTCCCCTTATAATGGAATTGACCTTTTCCTTTAGTAATGTAATGTAGTACATAGGTATCTCGAATAGCTGGACCAAAAGAGTAATTAGGCGTGCATTCTTCATAACCGTAGAAGCTAAGAGAAAGATCAATTGTTCCAGTCTGGTATTCTGAAAAAACGAGCATGGGCCACCTCCTACCTAACATTTTACCATACTTTGTAGACATTTCTCTATTTTAGAAAGCGCTTTTATGTGCTAAAATTTTATCAAGAAATAGATGAGGTACAATTTATGGGAGTTCGAATAGAGAATAATCTATTTTACGTTGAGAGTAAAGGTTTAAGTTTGATTATTGAAAATAGGGATGGATTCTTATTATTAAAACATTTAGGAAAGACTATTAAGAACTATAGAGGGGCTAATAGTGTTTACGAACGCGATCATGCTTTTTCTGGTAATCCCATAGCTACTAATCGAACCTTTAGTTTGGATACGCAACGTCAGATTTTTGGACAACATGGTTTGGGTGACTTTAGAAAACCAACTTTACAGGTTCAACATGATGCAACTGAAGTAACAGACTTTCGATTTGTAGAAGCAAAGATTTTAAAAGGTCAGAATGGTCCACAGGGCTTACCTTCTCCTCACAGCATGGATGCTACAGAGACGCTTGCCTTGATTTTAAAAGATTCTAAGGCTCAACTTAGTCTGACTTTGTATTATACAGCTTTTGATAATGATGCGACAATTGCTAGTTACAGCAAATTGGAAAATAATAGCAATCAGGAAGTTGTCATTTATAAGGACTTTTCTTTTATGGCTGATTTTCCTGCTGCAGCTTACGAAATAGTAACTCTGCAGGGAGCTTATGCTCGTGAAAAGACTGTCCGACGTCAACAGGTAGAGCAAGGAATCTTTTCGATTAGTTCGAACCGTGGAGCTTCTGGGCATGCTCAAACACCTGCTCTTATATTATGTGATCAAGGAGTTACAGAGGATGCTGGGAATGTGTTTGCTATTCAACTGATGTATAGTGGAAACTTCGAAGCTTTTGTCCAAAAGAATCAACTGAATGAAGTTCGGGTGGCTATTGGCATTAATCCAGAAAACTTTTCTTGGAAGTTAGATCCTGAGGAAAATTTTGAAACACCGGTAGCTTTAGTGACCTATTCAGATAAGGGATTAACTGGTATTAGTCATGAAAGTCAGAATTTTGTACTTAAGCACATTATGCCAAGTAAATTTTCTAAAAAAGAGCGTCCAATTCTAATCAATAACTGGGAAGCTACCTACTTTGACTTTCAGAGAGAAAAACTGTTAGAACTAGCTGATGAAGCTAAGAAAGTTGGAATTGAACTTTTTGTATTAGATGATGGGTGGTTTGGTAATCGCTTTGATGATAATCGTGCTTTAGGTGATTGGGTTGTGAATGAGAAAAAACTGGGTGGAAGTCTAGAAAGTCTGATTTCAGCGATCCATGAAAGAGGTTTGCAGTTTGGGCTTTGGTTAGAACCGGAGATGATTTCTGTTGATAGCGACTTGTATCGCAAACATCCTGACTGGGCTATTCAGGTTCCAGGTTATGAGCATACCTATTCTCGAAATCAATTAGTACTTAATCTTGCCAATCCTCAGGTAGTAGAATATTTGAAAAATGTTTTAGATGAACTCCTCTTTCATCATAAAATTGACTACATCAAATGGGATATGAACCGCAATATCACTAATCTGGGGAATGGTTCAGTTTATCTGGAAACCCAGATGCAGTCTCATCAGTACATGATGGGGCTTTACGAACTCGTTTCTTATCTGACAGAGAAGCATAGCCATATTCTCTTTGAGTCCTGCTCAGGTGGTGGTGGACGAAATGATCTTGGTATGATGCGTTATTTCCCACAAGTCTGGGCTAGTGATAATACTGATGCTATTGCACGTTTACCAATCCAATATGGTTCATCCTATCTCTATCCAACCATTTCTATGGGGGCTCATGTGTCAGCAGTGCCAAATCATCAGATGGGACGAACGACACCATTGGAAACTCGTGGTCATGTGGCAATGATGGGAAATCTGGGCTATGAGCTTGATTTGCCAAGTTTATCAGATGAAGAGAAGGCTGAGATTGCTAATCAGGTGAACTTGTATAAAGAATTGCGACCAGTAGTCCAGTTGGGGAATCAGTATAGGTTAATCAATCCCGATGCTGAATCCAATGAAGCAGCTGTGCAATTTAACTATGGAAATCAAACGATTGTGACCTACGTCCGAGTCCTGTCAGTTGTGGAAACAATGGAAACCACCTTGAAACTGAAAGACTTAGAAGTGGAAGGGCTTTATGAGCTGGAAGGGACAAACATTGTTTACTCGGGTGCAGAGCTCATGTATGCAGGTTTAACTGTTACCCTATCACCAGGAGATTTTTTGAGTAGACAGTATAAATTCAAAAGACTATAATAAAAGCGTATAAATTTATCAAGGAGGCATTCCAATGAAATGGTATAAGAAAGCAGGTTTTCTTTTAGTAGCTGGGGCAAGTTTACTAGGCCTAGTGGCTTGTGGTCAGAACAATCAATCAACTGATGGCAAGGTAACGATTGAGTTTTTTAACCAGAAGACCGAGATGGCAGATACCTTGCAAAAGATAGTGGATGATTTTGAAAAGGAACACCCTAATATTGATGTGAAGCTGACTACAGTACCTTCAGCTGGAATTGTTCTAAAGACTCGTATTTTATCAGGAGATGTTCCAGATATTATTAATATCTATCCTCAAAATATGGATTTTCAGGAGTGGGCGAAGGCAGGTTATTTTGCAGATATGACAGGAAAACCCTATCTTGAGAACATCAAGAATGACTATGCTGAAAAGTATGCAATCAATAACAAGATTTATAGTGTGCCATTAACAGCCAACCTTTATGGAATCTATTACAATAAAACGAAGTTTAAAGAATTAGGACTTGAGGAACCGAAGACTTTTAAAGAGTTTCAAGAGATTGTTAAAAAGATAAAAGATAGTGGGAATTCTCCGTTTGCGGTTGCAGGCAATGAAGGCTGGACATTGAATGGTTACCACCAACTTTCTCTCATTACTCTTACAGGTAGTGGAGACGCGGCTAATAACTACCTTCGCTTTTCAAAACCAAACGCAATCTCTGCAGATGATGCTATTTTAAAAGCAGATGCAGAACGACTCGATTTATTAGCAGATAATGCTCAAGATGGTTGGCGTGGTGCCTCTTATAATGATGCGGTGGTAGCATTTTCGAGTGAAAAAGCCTTGATGATGCCACAAGGATCATGGGCATTAGCCGCAATTAATCAACAGGATCCAAAATTTGAGGTGGGGATGTTTGCCTTTCCTGGAGAAGAAGTAGGAAAAGAAGTCACTGTTGGTGCAGGGGATATGGCATTATCAACTTCAGCTACTACCAAACACCCTAAGGAAACCGAAGAATTTATCAGCTATATGACTAGTCCAAAAGCTATGCAGTCATACTATGATATAGATGGATCACCAGTTGCGGTGAAAGGTATACAGGAAAAAGAAGATTCAGCGCTTGCAGCTATTTCTAAACTGGCTTTTACGGACAAACATTATGTTTGGTTGGGCCAACGCTGGAACTCTGAAGAAGACTTTTTTAATCTAAGTGCAGGTTACCTGATGGATAAAAATCTGAAAAATATGGCAAACAATCTCAATGCTTTCTTTAATCCAATGAAGGCAGATTTGGACTAGAATAGGAGTTAAGATGATATGGCTATTCGAAAATTTTTAAATAAATACTGGGGTTGGACATTTTTGCTCATCCCGCTTGCTTTACAAGCTATCTTCTTTTACTTTCCAATGGTACAAGGTGCTTTCTATAGTTTGACTAACTGGACTGGATTGACCTATAATTATAAATTTGTTGGTTTAAATAACTACAAATTACTGATGATTGATGGGAAATTCTTCACAGCCATATCCTTTACTTTGATTTTAACTCTGGCATTGATTATTGGAGAGATTACGATTGGGATGGTTGTGGCACGAGCCTTAAATTCTAAGATGAAGGGGCGGACCTTCTTTAGAGCTTGGTTCTTTTTCCCGGCTGTTTTATCTGGTTTGACAGTTTCCTTGATTTTTAAACAATTCTTCAACTATGGGCTTCCAACGATTGGAAAAATTTTAGGAATTAGTTTTTTACAAGAGAGTCTATTAGGGACACCTGTCGGAGCGGTAGTGGCAACTATTTTTGTTCTTCTATGGCAAGGAGTAGCTATGCCAATCATTCTCTTTCTTGCTGGTCTTCAGAGTATTCCAACTGATATTTTAGAGGCAGCATCAATTGATGGTGCAACCAGTAAACAAACTTTTTGGAAGATTGAATTGCCCTATTTACTGCCAACGATCTCAATGGTTTTTATCTTGGCTCTTAAGTCTGGTTTGACAGCCTTTGACCAAATTTTTGCGTTGACGAGTGGTGGTCCAAATAATGCTACAACGTCTCTTGGACTTTTAGTCTACAACTATGCTTTCAAGAGTAATCAATATGGATATGCGAATGCAATTGCCTTGATTTTATTCTTAATTATTGGAATTGTTTCTCTGATCCAAATCAAGCTATCAAAGAAATTTGAAATCTAATAGAGGAGTCCTACACATGAAAAAAGAAGAAAAATTGAATCAGTTTTGGAAATACGTCCTCTTGATAGTCGGTGGTATTCTTATACTTGTTCCTTTGTTGGTAACAGTATTTAGTTCTTTCAAGACAACTAAGGATATCATGAATCATTTCTTTAGTTTGCCCAATCCTTTTACGTTGAGTAATTATGAACGATTGATTTCGGATGGAATTGGAGGCTATTTCTGGAATTCAGCAGTTATTACGGTGTTATCATTGATTGTAGTGGCTTTCTTTATACCAGCTGCAGCTTATTCCATTGCTCGAAATATGTCCAAGAAAAAAGCCTTTGCAATTATGTATTCGCTCTTGATCTTAGGGATATTTGTTCCATTTCAGGTGATTATGATTCCCATCACAGTTATGATGAGTAAACTCGGTCTAGCGAATATGTGGGGGCTAGTAATACTCTACTTAACTTATGCTATTCCACAGACTCTCTTCTTGTATGTTGGTTATATTAAAATCAGTATACCAGATAGTTTAGATGAAGCTGCAGAAATTGATGGGGCTGATCGTTTTACAACTTATCGTCGAATCATTTTTCCAATGTTGAAGCCCATGCATGCGACAACTTTGATTATCAATGCCCTCTGGTTCTGGAATGACTTTATGTTGCCACTTTTGATTCTGAATAAGGATTCCAAGATGTGGACTTTGCCTCTCTTCCAATACAACTATCAAGGTCAGTACTTCAATGACTATGGCCCAAGCTTTGCATCTTATATTGTGGGAATTGTAACGATAACCATTGTCTACCTCATCTTCCAAAAACATATCATTTCAGGAATGAGCAACGGGGCAGTGAAGTAAGAAAGTGCTTAGGGAATCTATAATTCCATACATAGACGAACGGTTCAGCTTATTGATAATTCAAGAGAAAAATAAAGTAGTACTTAGTTTGTCACAGTCTATATTAGTACGAGTTCAATGTGAACAAAAATCTAAAAATATCTTTCATTTACGAAGCCAGGTCATATAAGACTTGGCTTTCATCAGAAAAAGGAGAACATCTATGACCATTCAAAATAAAACTATGTTGATTACTTATTCAGATAGTCTTGGAAATAACCTTAAAGACTTATATGAGAATTTGGAAGAACATTTTGGCGATGCTATTGGGGGAGTTCACCTTCTACCATTTTTCCCATCAACAGGTGATCGTGGATTTGCGCCAGTTGACTATGATGAAGTGGATTCAGCGTTTGGTGATTGGGAGGATGTTAAGCGTTTAGGTGAGAAATATTATCTTATGTTTGACTTTATGATTAACCATATTTCTCGTCAATCTAAATATTATAAGGACTATCAAGAAAAACATGAAGCTAGTGAATTTAAAGATCTCTTTTTAAACTGGGACAAGTTTTGGCCGGAAAACCGTCCGACACAAGCTGATGTAGATTTAATTTACAAGCGTAAGGATCGTGCACCAAAGCAAGAGATCGTTTTTGCAGACGGTTCAGTAGAACATTTGTGGAATACCTTTGGTGAGGAGCAGATTGATCTTGATGTGACCAAAGAAGTAACGATGAGCTTCATCCGTAAGACGATTCAACATCTAGCAAGTAACGGGTGTGATTTGATTCGCCTAGATGCTTTTGCTTATGCGGTGAAGAAATTGGATACCAATGATTTCTTTGTGGAACCAGATATTTGGGACTTATTGGATAAGGTCCGGGATATAGGAGCTGAATACGGTGCAGAGCTCTTACCTGAGATTCATGAACACTATTCGATTCAGTTTAAAATAGCGGATCATGATTACTATGTTTACGATTTTGCCCTTCCAATGGTGACCCTTTATACTCTTTACAGTTCCAGAACAGAGCGCTTAGCTAAGTGGTTAAAGATGAGCCCGATGAAGCAATTTACGACACTAGATACCCATGATGGGATTGGAGTGGTAGATGTCAAGGATATCCTGACCGATGAGGAAATTGACTATGCTTCAAATGAGCTCTATAAGGTTGGAGCGAATGTCAAACGTAAGTACTCTAGTGCAGAGTATAACAATCTAGATATCTACCAAATCAATTCAACCTACTATTCTGCACTTGGAGATGATGATGTCAAGTACTTCCTCGCTCGTTTGATTCAAGCTTTTGCGCCAGGCATTCCTCAGGTTTACTATGTGGGTCTATTAGCAGGAAAAAATGACTTGAAATTATTAGAAGAAACCAAAGAAGGTCGAAATATTAATCGTCATTACTATAGCAATGAGGAAATAGCAGAAGAAGTTCAACGTCCTGTGGTGAAGGCCCTTCTCAATCTATTTTCTTTCCGTAATCGGTCAGAGGCCTTTGATCTAGAAGGAACTATAGAGGTGGAAACACCAACAGCTCACAGCATTGTAATCAAACGTCAAAATAAAGACAAGTCCGTAACAGCAGTAGCAGAAATTGATTTACAAAGTCAGACCTATCAAGTAGTGGAAAACGGCAGAAAAATTCAGTTCTAGTGCTATATTAATGAAAGAGTTTTTTTGTTGTGAAAACGTGTTCATTGTTCCCAAATGACGGAAAAAATGGTAGAATATAAAGATAGTTTAGCATTTATCTTCTGGAGAAATCCAGAACAGAAAGGATCCGTTTTGAAATCAATTGGATTACTGGATAAGATAAGAGGGCTTTCGAAAAAAGATTTCTTTTTGTATTTGATGATCATAAGTATCTTTTTACCTTTTTATTTGTTCTTAGCCCTCTTTGCTTTATATTTGATAGGTTTACTTGTTACTGGGGAGATGAAGGGAATTATCAAAGGATTAGCCAAACATCCTGTACTTCTCTTTTTTATTGCCTACAGTAGTATCATCTCTATCGTCGCTAAGAACTGGCTTGGATTGGTTGCATCTTTACTGATGTTTCTCTTCCTCATTTTCTTTAGTTTCTACCAGAAACGTCTGACACATGCTTTCTTTCGACTGATACTGCAGACAATCTTGTTTGGTAGTGTGCTCTCTGCGGCTTTTGCTACTTTGGAGCATTTCCAAATTGTAAAGAAATTTAACTATGCCTTTCTTTCGCCCAATATGCAGGTATGGCATCAGAATCGGGCAGAAGTGACCTTTTTTAATCCTAATTACTATGGAATTATTTGTTGTTTCTGTATCATGATTGCCTTCTATCTCTTTACAACGACCAAGTTGAATTGGTTGAAGGTATTCTGTGTGATTGCAGGCTTTGTTAATCTCTTTGGATTGAACTTTACTCAAAATCGAACTGCCTTTCCTGCTATTATCGCTGGAGCCATCATTTATCTCTTTACAACCATTAAAAACTGGAAGGCCTTTTGGCTTAGTATCGGGGTCTTTGCGATTGGCTTGAGTTTCCTTTTTTCTAGTGATTTGGGAGTTCGGATGGGGACTTTAGATTCCTCTATGGAAGAACGCATTTCTATCTGGGATGCTGGGATGGCCTTGTTTAAGCAAAATCCTTTTTGGGGGGAGGGGCCATTGACCTATATGCACTCTTATCCTCGGATAAATGCTCCTTATCATGAACATGCTCACAGCCTTTATATTGATACGATTCTGAGTTACGGAATTGTGGGAACCATTTTATTAGCTTTGTCTTCTGTTGCTCCTGTTCGTTTGATGATGGATATGAGTCAGGAGTCGGGGAAACGTCCAATTATCGGTCTTTATCTATCTTTCCTTACAGTGGTTGCTGTGCATGGAATCTTTGACTTGGCCCTTTTCTGGATTCAGTCAGGTTTCATTTTCTTGTTAGTTATGTGCAGTATTCCATTGGAGCGTCGAACCTTGGTATCAGACATGACGGATTAAGTTTATAAGATTGAAATCTTCTACCTTGAGTAGGAGATTTTTTACTGAGAAAAATTAGTTCTAAATCGAAATAGTTGACAATTGGAATAATAAGTATTATAATGTTTTTTATTCGTATCGATATAGAAATAAATTGGAGGTTTCATGAAATATTGTCATTTGGTAGCCCATCATATTCGTTTGTTGAATGGGCGGCTTTTTCAAAAGTTACTGAGACAAGACCCTGACTCTCTTTATCGGAGTGAGCAGGGAAAGATTTTAGCGGTTTTATGGAATAGTAAGACGGGCTGTGCAACTGCGACAGATATTGCGCTTGCGACTGGGCTTGCTAATAATACGTTGACGACTATGATAAAAAAGTTAGAGGAGCAAAATCTTATAACTGTCAGTCCGTGTGGAGAAGATAAGCGTAAGAAGTATTTAGTTTTAACAGAGTTGGGCAAGTCCCAGAAAGAAGTTGGGCAACGTGTCAGTCAGAGATTGGATACTATCTGTTACAAAGGATTTTCAGAGGAAGAAATTCGTCAGTTTGAAGGTTTTCAAGAAAGAATTTTGGCTAATCTGAAAGAGCAGGAAAATGAGGTTTAGAATGGGGTAAATTAGTTATTAAAAGTTTGGTAACTTGACAAACCGAGGAAAATTTTAAATTGAGGACAAAGAATGATTGAATACAAAAATGTAGCGCTACGCTACACAGAAAAAGATGTTTTGAGAGATGTCAATTTACGGATTGAGAATGGGGAGTTCATGGTTTTAGTTGGTCCATCTGGATCTGGTAAGACAACCATGATCAAGATGATTAACCGTCTTTTGGAACCAACTGATGGAAATATTTATATGGATGGCAAGCGCATCAAAGACTATGATGAGCGGGAACTTCGTCTTTCTACTGGTTATGTTTTACAGGCCATTGCTCTTTTTCCCAATCTAACGGTTGCGGAAAATATTGCCCTCATTCCTGAGATGAAGGGCTGGAGCAAGGAAGAAATTGCTCAGAAAACAGAAGAGCTTTTGGCTAAAGTTGGTTTACCAGTGGCTGAGTATGGACATCGACTTCCTAGTGAACTATCTGGCGGAGAACAGCAACGGGTTGGTATTGTTCGTGCTATGATTGGTCAGCCTAAGATTTTGCTTATGGATGAACCTTTTTCAGCCTTGGATGCCATTTCGAGAAAACAGTTGCAGGTTTTGACGAAAGAATTGCATAAAGAGTTTGGGATGACAACGATTTTTGTGACCCATGATACGGATGAAGCTTTGAAATTAGGTGACCGTATTGCTGTCTTGCAGGACGGAGAGATTCGTCAGGTGGCGAACCCTGAGACCATTTTAAAAGCTCCTGCAACGGACTTTGTAGCAGACTTGTTTGGAGGTAGTGTTCATGACTAATTTGATATCAACTTTTCAGGATCGTTTTGGTGATTGGGTAACAGCTCTATCTCAACATTTGCAGTTGTCACTTTTAACCTTGTTACTAGCTATTTTTATCGCGATTCCTTTGGCTGTTTATCTTCGTTATCATGAAAAGATGGCGGACTGGGTCTTGCAGATTGCAGGAATTTTCCAGACTATCCCGTCTCTGGCCTTGTTGGGACTCTTTATTCCCTTGATGGGAATTGGGACCTTGCCTGCTTTGACAGCACTAGTGATTTATGCGATTTTCCCAATTTTGCAAAATACCATCACTGGGCTAAAGGGAATTGATCCAAGTCTACAAGAGGCTGGGATTGCCTTTGGGATGACTAGATGGGAGCGTCTCAAGAAGTTTGAAATTCCACTTGCCATGCCTGTCATTATGTCTGGGATTCGGACGGCAGCGGTCTTGATCATTGGTACGGCGACCTTGGCTGCCTTGATTGGTGCAGGGGGACTGGGTTCCTTTATCCTTTTGGGAATTGACCGCAATAATACCAGTCTGATTTTGATTGGGGCCCTTTCTTCTGCAGTGCTGGCTATTGCCTTTAACTTCCTGCTAAAAGTGATGGAAAAAGCAAAATTGCGGACGATTTTCTCTGGTTTTGCCTTGGTGACCATATTGCTTGGTCTGTCTTATAGTCCAGCCCTCTTGGCTCAAAAAGAGAAAGAAAACTTGGTGATTGCTGGGAAATTGGGTCCAGAACCAGAAATTTTGGCCAATATGTATAAGCTGCTGATTGAAGAAAATACCAGTATGACTGCGACTGTTAAACCGAATTTTGGGAAAACAAGTTTCCTCTATGAAGCTCTGAAAAAAGGGGATATTGATATCTATCCTGAATTTACTGGTACGGTGACTGAAAGTTTGCTTCAGCCATCACCCAAGGTAGGTCATGAGCCAGATCAGGTTTATCAGGTGGCGCGTGATGGCATTGCCAAACAGGATCATCTGGCCTATCTAAAACCTATGTCTTATCAAAATACCTACGCTGTAGCTGTTCCGAAAAAAATTGCTCAAGAATATGGCTTGAAGACCATTTCGGACTTGAAAAAAGTGGAAGGGCAGCTGAAGGCCGGTTTTACTCTCGAGTTTAATGATCGTGAGGATGGAAATAAGGGCTTGCAATCAATGTATGGTCTCAATCTCAACGTAGCGACCATGGAGCCAGCTCTTCGCTATCAGGCAATTCAGTCAGGCGATATTCAAATCACAGATGCCTATTCGACAGATGCAGAATTGGCGCGTTATGATTTGCAGATCTTGGAAGATGACAAGCAACTCTTCCCACCTTATCAAGGGGCCCCACTCATGAAAGAAGCTCTTCTCAAGAAACATCCTGAGTTGGAGCCAGTTCTCAATAAACTAGCAGGTAAAATCACGGAAAGCCAGATGAGCCAGCTCAACTACCAAGTCGGTGTTGAAGGCAAGTCAGCAGAACAAGTAGCCAAAGAATTTCTACAAGAACAAGGCTTGTTGAAGAAATGATGGGGCAGAGACTTTAAACATACTGAACTCAACTCCCTTAAACAACTAGATAAAAGAATGCTCAGACAATGTCGTCTGGGCTTTTTTGATATTAGAGTTACTGAATGTCTTTCAAAATGGAAAATAATACTCAATGAAAATCAAAGAGCAAACTAGGAAGCTAGCCGCAGACTGTACTTGAGTACGGTAAGGTGACGCTGACGTGGTTTGAATTTGATTTTCGAAGAGTATAAGAGGAAATTTTCAGGATTTTCCAATATTTTACTGTAAATACACTTGACTATTCAGAGAATAGGTGTATAATGTGTTGTGAACTACTTAACAAATAAGGATTTCCAACTCATGTCGACTAAGGATGGAAATCTTGTGTATAGACAGTTCAGTAGATATATAATAGAGCGTTGCGTCCGAAAGTCTATCCAGACACGGCTCTTTAAAAACAAAAGGAGAAGATTATGAAAACAGAACCAATTCATCGTACCAGTATGTGGAAATTTAGGTTAAGTGCTGCCACCATGACTTTGATTCCCGCTGCCGTGGGGATTAACTATGTTGCCAAAGCCTTGGCGGAGGGGTTAAAGTTGCCCGTTTGGCTGGGGTCTTTGGGAACCTTTCTTACCAGCATGTTGGCTGGGCCGGTTGCCGGTGCCATTAGTGGTTTCATCAACAACGTGATCTATGGGCTGACCTTATCGCCAATTTCAACCGTGTATGCGATTACCAGCATCGGAATTGGGATTGCTGTCGGAGTTTTGCACGCCAATGGGTGGTTCTCGTCAGCGCGACGAGTATTTGTTTCTGCTATTATTATTGCCATCGTTTCAGCTGTCATTTCAACGCCACTCAACGTCATCTTTTGGGGTGGTCAGACCGGTATCGCTTGGGGTGACTCATTGTTTGCGGTAATGGTCGCCAATCATGCACCAGTGTGGCTGGCCTCATTTATAGATGAGTTTGTCTTGGATATTTTGGATAAAGTCTGCGTGGCCTACCTGGCATTCTTCATCTATCGTCAGCTGCCGAAGCGGATGGTGCACTTCTTTAGCGATGATAAATGATGACTGATAAAACATTGATTTCTGGAGCGCCACGGGTCAAGCTCAAGTGGTACCAGGTGATCGATCCGATTACTAAGCTCTTGTTCATCTTGAACATGACGTTGTTGAGCTTTGCCAGTATGAATTTATTGCTTCAGGCCGGATTAATTCTTGTCGCAACACTGCTATTGTTATTTTCCAAATTGAGTTCTACCACCTTTAAGGCGCTGGGATTCAGCCTGTTTCTGATTTGCACCATGCTGATCATCCAAGGGTTATTTTACAGTCGGAATCAAACTGTGCTGTTTTCTGTGTTTGGGGTGTCGTTCTACAAAGAAGGCCTGATTTACGCCACCACTCTGGGTTGTCGAGTATTGGTGATTATTTTGACCAGTGGCTTTTTTATGGTGACCACGAGTATTTCAGAAAACGCGGCCTATTTGGAACTGTCCGGATTGTCTTATAAAACCGTCTACGTTCTGATGTCGGTGTGTTATATTTTGCCGGAAATGATGCGCAATATGCGGAAAATCCAGCAGGCACAAAAAGTTCGCGGAACCAATCCGCAAAAAACGTTGATTCAGAAATTAAAGTCAGTCCTGCCGGTTCTAATTCCATTGGTGATTAAGACCTTGGATCAATCGATGACGCGGTCGATTTCTCTCCAACTGAGAGGTTTTGATAATCTCAACCGGACTGTCAGAACCTCCCAGCGCGTGTATCGCCTGTCGCGGACGCTGCACATTGGTCTGACTGGATTGGCAATTTTATTGATTGGGTGGAAGATATGGACGAAGATAAACGGATTGTAATTGAAAATTTGACCACCCGTTATCCGGGTACTGAGCAACCACAACTGCGTCAGATTAACGCGGAGGTTCATACCGGCCAGGTGGTTGGGATTATCGGGAATAGCCACTCCGGCAAATCGACTTTGTGCCGTGTGCTGGCAGGGGTCATTCCCAAAATTGTGTCTGCTGAGATTGAGGGCGATTGGCACATGTTTGGCCAGCGAGTGTCTGACAATTGGCCTGTTTATAATGCCATGAATGGAGTTGTACTGCAAAATCCAGCTGGCCAACTAAGCGGGTTGGCAGACACGGTTGCCGATGAAATCGCCTTTGACTTGATTAATCAGGGAATGGCTGAAGGACTGATTCAAAAACGGGTTGAAGAAGTTGCCACGCAAATGGGGCTGATTGAACAGCTGAATTTGCGTCCCGAGAGCCTTTCCGGTGGTCAGATTCAGCGGTTGGCAATTGCCACGGCGATTGTGGCTAATCCGGCTGTTTTGATTATGGATGATCCGACCAGTGAGATGGATCCCCTTGGCCGCCGGCAATTTTTCCAATGGCTGGCCCAAGTCAAAGAGACGACTGTCTTCATTGTCACCAGTGAAATTGACGATTTGTGCGAAGTCGCCGACGTTGTGTGGGTGCTGCACGAGGGTCAAATGGTAGCCCAGGGCAGGCCGGGTGAGGTGTTTAATCATTTGGCAGCTGACTGGCAGATTCCAGCCCCGACAATCCAGCAACTTGCTCAAAAAATGGATTGGCACTTGGCTGATGGCCGGTATCCGGTGAATTACGCTGATTTGAAGGAGGTTCGTTATGTCCACAATTGAACTGAGCCACCTGACGTTCACTTATCCGGAACGGTCCTTTAGCTTGGATGTTGAAGACAAACACTTCGCCGATCCGATGGTGGCGATTGTCGGCCAAAATGGTGCCGGCAAATCAACGCTCTTCAAATTGTTGACGGGTTTGCTGACACCACAAACCGGTGTGATTAAGATCGATGGAGAAAATTTTAATGATCTTAAACCAGTCGAAAAGTTACTGAAGGTTGGGATTACTTTTCAGAATCCTGACGATCAGCTTTTCAACCCGACCGTTCAACGAGAGGTGGAGTGGAATGTCGCGCAGGTCATGGATGACCACGACACGATTACGAGGCGGGCTTTAGCGGCTCTAAAAAGAGTTGGCTTGGATGATAAAATAGCTGAAAGTCCATATGACCTGTCATTGTCGGAACGCAAGCTGTTGAGCGTTGCCACAGTTTTGGCAGTGGATCCGGCGATTTATTTATTTGATGAGCCGATGATGTCGCTTGATTGGGAAAGCCGGCGCAAGTTGACCGCAATTTTCCATCAGTTGGCTGATTCGGGCCACCAAGTTGTGACCATCACCCATGACATGGATTGGGTCGCCGCCGAGTTTGAGTCGGTGTATGTTATGGAACACGGGAAGTTTAGCTTCGCCGGCAGTCCACGGGAATTGTTCAGCAATCACGAACTTGTCCAGCGAGTGGGATTACTACCACCGCGGATTATGGACATAGCGGAGTCGCTGGGTGATTCACAGACATATTTATCGGTTAATGATTATTGCCAGAAAAATCGAGATGTATAGAAAAAGTCACCTCTGCGGGTTTTCCAGGTTGAAGGATTAACTTCAGCTTCTGGCAAGAACTCACATGGGTGACTTTTGTGTTTAATAACGTTTCATGATCATCGGGTGCTTCCTCAGATCACTCGGTTTGATTTTACTTTGTTTCATGGTCATAATCATATACCATTTCTTTTGGATTTTTTGTTTGACTAATACAAAATAGGTCTTCATAGGTCTTCGCATTTTTAGCGCCCATTAGGATCATCAGTATAATTTTCTGAATTAGGAGACTGTCCCATCACTATTCGAACTTCGTCTCCCAACTTACGCTGTTCCCATTCATCCGTGAATCCTTTAAATCGCAATTCTGGAACTTTCTTTTTAACTGAATCATCTATTTTCGCCATAGTCCCCACCATTTTATTGGTTTTTCTTGTTTTTCTATCCTTTTTTGATCTTTGATTTGTTCCTGTAAATTTTCCAACTTCTCTTTAAGAGCGTTCACTTCATCTTTATATTGATTGTCTAAGTGTTTGAATTCTGTTTCCTGTGAGGGCATTTTGAGGGCTTTTAAGTTATCATTTTCCGCCTTGTATTCTTCTAGCAACTTTTTATCTTGCAAGGCTAATCGTTGTTACTGGTCTAACAAATTAGTTAATTTTTCTATTTGTTGGTCTTTGGTATTTGATTTGCTACTACTTTCTACTTTACCTAAAATTATTTTTTCTGCTTTAGAATTTATTAGATTAGACCCATTGGAACTTTTAAGCTGTAATTCTTTTGGTAACCTTTGGTAGTGATATTGAATATTTTGTTTTGTAACACTCAACTCATCCGCCAGCTCTTTGATCGTTTTTAAGTCTTCACTCATGGTTTAAGTCCTGCCTTTTAACCGTTGGTAGATATTGTTCAATGGCTTTTTTGAGGTAGCGTGCGATATTATGCTTAGAATATTCTTCACGTCTGCTGGCAACATAAGACAAGTGGTCTTTAACACTATTTAGCCCTCTTAATTCTTTCAGTTCGTCATAGAGGGAGTAAACATGGACTTGCAATCCTGCCATGATTTTTGTATCTTGCATTTCAAACGGACTTAGCAACATATTTTCTAGCAATAGCGTGGTGTACTTGCTTTTCATTGCTTCAATAGCTAGCTTATCTTCGGTTTCTGCTTTGCGTGCTTTATCTTCTTGATAGGCGGTATCTTCTAACTTATAGCTGTTATCGTCTGCTCGACGTTTCTTTCGTAACCAGATATCCAATGTTAAACCGTCCGCATCAATCGCTCGATAGAGATAATGCCAACGCCCCTTAATTTTGATATAGGTTTCATCCATTTTCCACGAATAGAAGGACTGTTTATTTTTCTTTTTCCAGAGATGATAGAGGATTTTACTGTATTCTTGAACCCACCGATAAATCGTAGTGTGACAAACATTTATTCCACGGTCATAAAGCAATTCCTGAACTTCACGATAGCTCAGATTGTAACGTAGGTAATAACCAACAGCGACAATGATGACGTCTTGTTGGAATTGTTTACCTTTAAAATGATTCATCTCTCAAGCCTTACTAACCTTTTTTCTGCTCTTTGAGAAGCCGAAGGTCGTGCTAGTAACTACCTATTTGGTTTGATTAATTCCATCATTTATCTGGTGCTTGCCCTTCAAAAAGGCTTCTATGGTGAGGTTTTAACAACTCTCTATTTTACAATTATGCAGCCAATTGGTCTCTTGGTTTGGATTTATCAAGCCCAGTTTAAGAAAGAACAACAAGAGTTTGTCGCACGTAAACTAGACGGCAAGGGTTGGACAAAGTATCTTTCTATTAGTGTTCTTTGGTGGTTGGCCTTTGGGTTTATTTATCAGTCTATCGGAGCTAATCGTCCCTATCGTGATTCTATCACTGATGCGACCAATGGTGTAGGGTAAATCCTCATGGCAGCTGTTTGCCGTGAACAGTGGATATTCTGGGCTGCTACTAATGTCTTTTCAATCTATCTCTGGTGGGGAGAAAGCCTTCAAATCCAAGGGAAATACCTGATTTACTTGATCAATAGTCTAGTTGGGTGGTATCAGTGGAGCAAGGCAGCAAAGAGTGCTTAAAAAGTAAAAAAGGATCAGATGATCCTTTTTTGTGTTAGAGCAAAATGAATAATACCGTAATGATAATAGCGCTCGTTATACGAACGATGTGGTGCGAGATATGTTGTTTTTCTTTCTGTTGGCCGTTCCAGTAGGCTCCATAGCAGACGATACTCGAGCCCACAATCCATAGAAGAATGGTCGCCAGTGGGACGAAGTAAAAGATGGCTAGAGCCAGAGAGGTGAGGCAACTGCCGACCAAAATGCACTTATTTCCCAGACTGTAGTTCTTTTGTTTCATGGCTGAAAAAGCAGCAGCAAGGTGAAGCAATGAGAAGGCGAGAGCTAGTACAATTGTTAGTATTCCTAGAATTATCGAAGTTAACATAGTTTGTTCCTTTCTGAGTTACAGGCTTAGTTATCAAGTGGAGTTGGAGAGGTCATCTCCATCACATCAAGGTAAAATCTCACCACTTGGTTTTCGGTATAAGATTTTCCTTGTTTTAGCCACCAAGTTAGAGTCTCGATAAAGTTCGTCACAACAAAATGCTGGAGGTAGGAGGCCGGAATGTTTGGATAGGCCTCTTGCAAGTCATCCGCCACCATGGGATAAACGTGGTGTTCGAGCTCCTTGTGTAGTTGGCGTAGGAAGTAGTCGTTTTTGGAAAAAAGGAGACTGGTGACATGGTCCTGGTTTTTCTGAAAATGTAAAAAGATATGTGCGAGGTAGTCCTCGGTCGTAAAGTGTCCTTCCCTTTCAAAGAGATGATGAAAGAGGTAGCGACAGAGCTCATCTAAAAGGAGTTCCTTGCTTTCATAGTGACAGTAAAAAGTAGAACGTCCAACATCTGCTAGGTCAATGATATCCTGAACAGTAGTGGCATCATAGCCCTTGTCGTTCAAAAGTTGTAAAAAAGCTTGATAGATGGCTTTTTTCGTCTTACTAACCCGACGGTCTCTTTTTGGCATATAGACACTTGAGACAAACTGTTCAGAACTGAACAGGACTGACAGTTTGCTTCTATCCTTTCTTTGGATTTTATTAGATAATACAAATGAAAGAAGTATGTATATACCCATTATACCAAAGGAGGGAGAGAAATGAGTTCTAAAACATCTATCTGGTTAGCTTTTTTCTTAAATTTAAGCTATGCGATTGTTGAGTTTATTGCAGGAGGAATCTTTGGTTCAAGTGCAGTTCTTGCTGATTCTGTTCATGACTTGGGGGATGCTATAGCCATTGGTATCTCAGCCCTTTTAGAAACAATCTCAAACCGTGAGGAAGATAGGCAGTACACCTTGGGTTACAAACGTTTTAGCCTTTTAGGGGCCATGCTAACGGCTGT
This sequence comes from Streptococcus oralis subsp. oralis, assembly GCF_002096495.1. Lineage (GTDB taxonomy): Bacteria > Bacillota > Bacilli > Lactobacillales > Streptococcaceae > Streptococcus > Streptococcus oralis_CU. The sequence continues at coordinate 21,660 of NZ_NCUO01000010.1, forward strand.
GATTCTTATGATAGGGTCTGTCCTAGTGATTTTGGAAAATATCACAAAGATTGTTCACCCGCAACCCGTTAATGAGAAAGGTATCCTCTGGCTGGGAATCATTGCAGTAGCTATCAATGTGCTAGCAAGTCTGGTAGTTCGTAAAGGAAAGACAAAGAACGAGTCAATTCTTAGCTTGCATTTTTTGGAAGACACTCTTGGTTGGTTGGCCGTCATCCTAATGGCGATTATCCTCCGATTTACAGATTGGTATATCCTTGATCCGCTTTTATCGCTGGTTATTTCTATCTTTATTCTGTCGAAAGCCATTCCTCGCTTTTGGAGCGCACTGAAAATTTTCCTAGATGCTGTGCCAGAAGGGGTCGAGACAAGTGATTTGGAGAAAGATTTAGAGGTTCTACCCAATGTCAACAGTGTCAATCAACTTAGTATTTGGTCCATGGATGGTCTGGAGAACAATGCTATTGTCCACATCTGTATCGAGGACTGGGAGCAGATGATGGGGACCAAAGAAGTGGTGCGTCAATGTTTAGAAGAAAGAGGCGTGCAGAATATCACTATTGAAGTGGATAGCAGTCAAAGTAATCATGCGCAACATAGGCGGAAGGTGAGAGAGTTAGAGCAGAAGCATGGGCATCATCATTAGAAAAGACGACCTCAATAAGAGGTCGTTTTGATATTCTATTCATTCCGTGTACTTTCTCTCAATGTCAGTCTGGTGCCCAGCATGGTTAGGCTAGGTATTTTGCGACCGTGTAGAACTTCCTTGTTAAGAATATCCATCCCTGCTCGGCCCATTTCTTCGGTATAGACAGTGATGCTAGAAAGGGGAGGATAGACCTGCTTAGTCAGGCTGGTGTCGTTAAAAGAAATGAGGCTGACGCGGTCTGGTAGGCTGATTCCAGCTTCTTGAAGGGCACGAAGGGCGCCGATGGCTAAACTATCGCTGGCAGCGAAAAAGGCTGGTGGGAGTTGTTCTCCTAGCTTGTGAATGGCCTCCTTCATCAAGTCATAGCCAGACTGGGCAGTAAAGCTCCCCTGAAAGACCAGTTCTTCATGGTAGATACCATTTGCTTGGGTAATGTCTTTGAAATTCTCTAGCCGCTTATCCTGGATAATTTCTTCCTGGTCGGTTGTTTCCTCAAGGCCTGTGAGAATTCCAATACGGTTCATCCCTTGGCTGAGGAAATGGTCTACAACTTGTTTCACAGCAGTGTAAAAGTCAGTGATAATACAGGTATGACCTAATGAGAGGGTATCGCTGTCTATAAAGACTAAAGGTTTTTGGTATTCTTCAAAGGCAGCAATCTGAGCTCGGCTGAACTTTCCGATGCAGAGAATGCCGATCACTTCCTCGCTTAATGTAAAAGGATGGTCGTTAAAATAGCGCAAGATATCATAGTCCAACTCTTGGGCTCTTTTTTCAATACCGAGACGAATCTGGTAGTAGTAGAGGTCGTCCAACTCCCCTTGTTCGCTGACCCATTGGATAATGGCAATCTTTTGCTTGGGCTTGTGGGATTCGCCTGTCTTGAGATGCTTGGTGTAGCCCAGCTCTTCAGCGACAGTTAAAATACGGTGTCTGGTTTCTTCTGTAACAGATAGACTCTGGTCGCGATTGAGGACACGAGATACGGTCGCGATAGAGACAGAGGCTAGCTGTGCGATGTCTTTTAAGGTAGCCATAAATCCTCCTCCTTTTAGGTTAGTATATCATATTTTTCTGCTTTTTACTGATAGTTTAGTAAAAGTTTAGTAAAAAGGATTGACCTTGGCAACTCCCTTGGATACAATAGAAGAAAACGATTACACGTTAAGGTGACTTAACGACAGTCAAAGGAGAATTTATATGACACAAGATCTTACTACTGAAGCCCTTCGCAAAGACTTTCTTGCCGTTTTTGGTCAAGAAGCAGACCAAACTTTCTTTTCACCAGGTCGTATCAATTTGATTGGTGAACACACAGACTACAACGGTGGGCACGTTTTTCCAGCTGCTATTTCCTTGGGAACCTATGGAGCGGCTCGCAAGCGTGACGACCAAGTCTTGCGTTTCTACTCAGCCAACTTTGAGGACAATGGTATCATCGAAGTGCCTCTTGCTGACCTCAAATTTGAAAAAGAGCACAGCTGGACCAACTATCCAAAAGGGGTTCTTCATTTCTTGCAAGAAGCTGGACATGTGATTGACAAAGGGTTTGATTTTTATGTTTATGGGAATATCCCAAATGGTGCAGGCTTGTCTTCATCAGCATCTTTGGAACTTTTGACAGGGGTTGTGGCAGAGCATCTCTTTGGTTTAAAACTAGACCGTTTGGATTTGGTTAAAATCGGAAAACAAACAGAAAATAACTTTATCGGAGTCAACTCTGGTATTATGGACCAGTTTGCTATCGGTATGGGAGCTGACCAACGGGCCATTTACCTGGATACCAATACGTTAGAATACGACTTGGTGCCACTTGATTTGAAGGACAATGTCGTTGTTATCATGAATACCAACAAACGTCGTGAACTGGCGGACTCTAAGTACAATGAACGCCGTGCTGAGTGTGAAAAAGCTGTCGAAGAATTGCAAGTTGCCTTGGATATTCAGACCTTGGGTGAATTGGATGAGTGGGCCTTTGACCAATACAGCTATCTGATTAAAGATGAAAATCGCTTAAAACGTGCTCGCCATGCTGTGCTTGAAAACCAACGTACCCTCAAAGCACAAGCAGCTCTTCAAGCAGGTGATTTGGAAACATTTGGTCGCTTGATGAATGCATCTCACGTTTCTCTAGAACATGACTATGAAGTAACTGGCTTGGAATTGGATACTCTTGTTCACACAGCTTGGGCTCAGGAAGGTGTTCTTGGTGCTCGTATGACAGGGGCAGGATTTGGCGGATGTGCCATTGCCTTGGTGCGAAAAGACGCTGTTGAGTCCTTTAAGGAAGCTGTAGGCAAGCACTACGAGGAAGTCGTTGGATATGCTCCTAGCTTCTATATCGCTGAAGTTGCAGGTGGCACTCGCGTCCTTGACTAGTTAAAAGGAGGCTTTATAGTGACCTTAGTAGATAAATTTGTAACACATGTTATTGCTGAAAGTTCATTTGAGGAAATGGATCGAATCTACCTAACCAATCGTGTTTTGGCGCGAGTGGGTGAAGGTGTTTTGGAAGTTGAGACTGATCTAGATAAATTGATTGACCTCAAGGACCAGCTGGTCGAGGAAGCGGTTCGATTAGAGACGATTGAGGATAATCAGGCTGCGCGTGAAATCCTCGGTTCTGAACTGATGGACTTGGTAACTCCTTGTCCAAGTCAGGTTAATCGTGACTTTTGGACAACCTATGCTCACTCTCCTGAGCAGGCGATAGGGGATTTTTACCAGCTCAGCCAGAAAAATGACTACATCAAGCTCAAGGCTATTTCTAAGAATATTGCTTATCGTGTTCCATCTGACTACGGAGAACTTGAGATCACCATCAACCTCTCTAAGCCTGAAAAGGATCCGAAAGAGATTGCAGCAGCCAAGTTGGTGCAAGCTAGCAATTATCCTCAGTGTCAGCTTTGTCTAGAGAATGAAGGCTACCATGGTCGAGTCAACCACCCAGCTCGCAGCAATCACCGCATTATCCGTTTCGAAATGGCGGGTCAGGAGTGGGGCTTCCAGTATTCGCCCTATGCTTATTTTAATGAGCACTGTATTTTCTTAGACGGTCAGCATCGACCTATGGCCATTAGTCGTCAGAGTTTTGAGCGTCTGCTGGCGATTGTAGAGCAGTTTCCTGGCTATTTTGCAGGCTCTAATGCCGACCTGCCAATTGTGGGGGGCTCTATTCTAACTCATGACCACTATCAAGGAGGCCGTCACGTATTTCCTATGGAATTGGCTCCTTTGCAAAAGACTTTCTGTTTTGCTGGTTTTGAGCAGGTCAAGGCTGGGATTGTTAAGTGGCCAATGTCAGTGCTACGTTTGACTTCAGATTCCAAGGAGGATTTGATTAACTTGGCTGACAAGATTTTACAGGAATGGCGACAGTATTCAGACCCTGAAGTCCAGATTTTAGCAGAGACAGACGGGACACCGCATCACACCATCACACCGATTGCTCGTAAACGCGATGGACAGTTTGAGTTGGACTTGGTCTTGCGGGACAATCAGACATCGCCAGAACATCCTGATGGCATCTATCATCCCCACAAGGATGTCCAACATATCAAGAAGGAAAATATCGGCTTGATTGAGGTCATGGGTTTGGCTATCCTGCCGCCACGTTTGAAAGCAGAAGTGGAACAGGTTGCTAGCTATCTTGTGGGAGATGATGATATAGTTGCCGACTATCATCAAGAATGGGCAGACCAGCTCAAAGCCCAACATCCGGACCTAGCAGATAAAGAAAAAGCCCTTGAAATCGTCAAGGACTCTGTGGGTGCTATTTTTGCACGTGTTTTGGAGGATGCAGGAGTTTACAAGCAGACGGAACAAGGACAGGCAGCTTTTATGCGTTTTGTTGAGCAGGTCGGAATTTTGCCAGACTAGGAGCTTTCTCCTTGCACAGTCCTATAAAAAGTAGTATCATAGTGTCGTTTGAACTATCAGGAGGAAACGATGAAAGATTTTCATTTTGATGCTATATCTGCCTTTGAAAATTACGAAATTGAAAAAATGAGAGATGGTCATGTTGTGGTGACGACAAAAGTAGTGGACTCGTCGCTCAACTACTATGGCAATGCCCATGGTGGCTATCTCTTTACTCTTTGTGACCAGATTAGTGGTTTGGTGGTTATCTCTCTGGGGCTTGATGGAGTGACGCTTCAGTCTTCTATCAACTACCTCAAGGCAGGAAAACGCGACGACGTGTTGACCATTAAAGGAGAATGTGTCCATCAAGGTCGCACAACCTGTGTCGTGGATGTCGATATTACCAATCAAGAAGGCAGAAATGTCTGCAAGGCAACCTTTACCATGTTTGTCACAGGCCAGCGGTCAGCAGAAAGACAGGTGAGGATATAGATAAACAAAAAAGAGGCTCGCACCTCTTTTTCTTATTTCTTCTTCCGGTTTAATACTGCATTGAGGACAATGGCCAGTATGCTGGCTACGACGATTCCATTTGAGAAGAACATTTGGAAGGCTGTTGGCATGCTGACAAAGAGATTACTATTATTGAGTCCGACACCTGCAGCGATGGAGACAGCTGCGATAAGGAAGTTATGTTCATTGTTAGCAAAATCAACGCGGGCGAGGATTTGCACCCCTTGAAGGGAAACAAAGCCAAACATCACCAGCATGGCCCCTCCAAGGACAGGACTCGGAATGATTTGAGCTAGGGCACCAAACTTAGGAAGGAGTCCAAGGAGGACTAGGAAACCAGCCGCGTAGTAGATTGGCAGGCGAGTCTTGATACCTGACAATTTAACCAACCCAACGTTTTGTGAAAATCCTGTATAAGGGAAGGTGTTAAAAATTCCTCCGAGAAGGACGGCTAAACCTTCTGCACGGTAACCGTTGCGCAGGCGCGTGCTGTCGATTGGGTCTTTCGTGATATCAGACAAGGCTAGGTAAACACCAGTCGATTCAACCATAGACACCGTTGCGATGATACACATCATGACAATAGAGGAGATTTCAAAGGTTGGCACCCCAAAGTAGAGGGGAGTTGGGACATGGACAAGCGGTGCTGCTGCAACAGGGGAGAAATCAACCAAGCCCATGGTAGCAGCAATGGCAGTTCCAACAACCAACCCAATCAAAATGGAGATAGACTTGATAAATCCTTTGGTAAAGATGTTGATCAAGAGGATGATTAGAACAGTGATAGCTGCAAGCAAGAGACTTTGACCAGTTGGCTCTGGAACGTTATTTCCCATATTTCCAATAGCGACAGGAATCAAGGTTAAACCAATCGTGGTAATGACAGAGCCTGTTACGATAGATGGGAAGAGATTGGCAACTTTTGAGAAAATGCCTGAAATCAGAACCACATAAATCCCTGAAACGATAAGGGCACCAAACATAGCCCCGCTACCGTGGCTCTGCCCAATCATAATTAAAGGAGCGACGGATTGGAAGGCAACCCCGAGAACGACTGGTAGTCCAATCCCAAAGTATTTGTTGAGTTGGAGTTGGAGGAAGGTGGCCACCCCACACATGAAGATATCTGTGGAGATTAGGTAGGTCAACTGCTCAGCTGAATAGCCAAGAGCTGTCGCAATCATGATAGGAACCAGGATAGAACCTGAGTACATGGCTAGTAAGTGCTGCAAGCCAAGAACAGCTGCTTGTGAATGTTTTTCTTGTTTTTGCATTAGAGATCTGCCTCCTTAAATACGACCTGACCATTTTCGAAACGATCCAAGCGAGCCAGTGATAGGACTGGATATCCTGCTTTTTCAAGCAAATCACGACCATCTTGGAAAGATTTTTCAATCACGATACCAATCGCTTCAACTTTTGCTCCGGCTTGTTCGATGATTTGGATCAAGCCTTTGGCAGCTTGTCCATTTGCTAGGAAATCATCGATAATCAAGACCTTGTCCTCTGGTGAAAGGAATTTTCCAGCGATGGAAACGGTGCTGGTCACCTGCTTGGTAAAGGAGTAGACTTCTGCAGTTAAGATTCCTTCATTCATGGTGATGTTTTTAGCTTTCTTGGCGAAAATCATGGGAACGTTCAAGGCTTCAGCTGTAAAAACGGCTGGGGCAATGCCTGACGCTTCAATGGTTACGACCTTGGTAATGCCAGCAGCAGCGAATTTTTCCGCAAATACCTTACCAATCTCTCGCATCAAGCTAAAGTCAACTTGGTGGGTTAGAAAGGAATCCACCTTGAGGATATTGTCCTCCAAGATATGCCCATCCTCAAGGATGCGCTCTTCTAATAATTTCATAAGACCTCCTAAAGTCTAAAAGCCAGTTTACTTGTTGGTTAAATATTTCTATAGTGAACCAGTTTGCTAGTACTATATATTTGATAAAACTAGTACGAGCGAAGCGAGTTTTATCAAACATTTCCCGCCGTAGTGGTATCATAGACAATAATCTTGTTATTGTCTATGACGGGATTTTTGAGAGTAAAATAGTTCGGGGAACTATTTTAGCCTAAGCCTAGAAATGAAAGAGCTAGGGGCTCAAAAATTAGGGATGAAATTCCCTGGATTCCTGAAATTATCCACAGGATAATTTCACCTCCCGTCCGCACTAATTAAGGGAAATATTAAAAAAATTTAGTTTACACTTAAAGGCGTGCTTTAACAAAAATATACAAAAAGGACCTACTTAATCCCCTAAGTAAGTCCCCAAAATAGGCATGGCCAAAACCATACCTTCAGCTGACATACTCATTGTTAGGTGTTCCGGCACCTTGTAGAAACGTCGTGCCAATTCACGACATAAACAAGTAAAATGATATTCAATTTTAAATAGGCTACTGCCAATGTTTTTATTTTACACCAATTAGCTTTATAAATCAAATATTTTGTTAGCAAATAGATCATAAAAGCGAACGAAAAAGCCTACAAGGCTAGATAGTATTGTAGACTTCGATTATTCTATTCGCTAAATCTTAGAAAATAACCATCTGGATCCAAAATCGCAAATTCATGAGGGTAAATAAAGCTATCTCCCACTCGAAATTCTCTTTTTGTCAGCGGACGATGGATAGGATGGTCAGCTTCCAGCAGTTTTTGGTGGAGCTGAGGGACATCTTCAATACCAAAGGAAATATTGACACCGCGCCCGAAAGGATAGGTTAGTTGGGCTAATTCTTCTGTGCTGCCTTCTTCTAGCATAAGTTGGCAGTCTTCAAGCGAGAGGAAGAGAAATTTCTCCTCTGGACGCTCGTATTCGACAGAAAATCCCAGCAAGTCGCAGTAGAAGTGGCGTGACTTTTCGAGGTCAGATACTACAAATTCAGGAATGACAGCTTGATAGTCCATTAGCTTTCTCCTTAGAGTTCAATTTCCAATACAATCGGCGTATGGTCTTGACGCGCACCCGAGTCAATCATGTCAGACTTAGTCACCTTGTTAGCGATGCGGTTACTTGTGAGCCAGTAGTCAATTCTCCAGCCAGTATTATTGATTTTAGAGGTCTTGCTGCGCTGTGCCCACCAAGTGTAGCGTTCTGGAACATCGCCGTGAATGTGGCGGAAGGTATCAGTAAATCCAGTTGCTAAAAGGTTGGTAAATCCAGCACGCTCCTCGTCGGTAAATCCTGGTGAACGGCGGTTGCTAGCAGGATTTGCAAGGTCAATCTCATTGTGGGCCACATTGTAGTCACCGGTTGCAAGGACTGGTTTTTCTTTGTCTAGTTCAGCCAAATACTCAGCATATTTGACATCCCATACTTGGCGTTCTTCCAAGCGTTTGAGGCCGTCTCCAGCGTTTGGTGTGTAAACTTGGGTAACGAAAAATTTATCAAATTCTAGAGTGATGATACGACCTTCCAAGTCCATGGTAGAAGGGGCACCGATTTTTGGGAAGCTGATAGTTGGCGTAAGTTCTTTCTTATAGAGGAACATGGTTCCAGCATAGCCTTTACGGGCAGGTTCTTGGGAAGAGCGCCACGTGTTTTCGTAACCTGGGAAGAGTTCCTCTAAAATTTCCAAGTGTTTCTTTGTAGGACCCTTGGCAGAAAGCTTGGTTTCTTGGATAGCAATGATATCAGCATTTTCAGCGACCAAAGTTTGTAGTACTTCTTGGGACAATTTGGCACGAGTTGAGTCACTAGTTAGGGCAGCATTGAGGGAATCAATATTCCATGAGATGAGTTTCATAAAGTTACCTTTTTCATTCAGATTATAGATTTTATTATACCAAAAAAAGGTCCATTTCCCCAACGTATGGCTTGAAAAATCACTCTCTTTCGTTTATAATTAAGAATGATTTTATGAAAGGGAGTGAAAATAAATGAAATTTTACTCATATGACTATGTACTTAGCCAAATCAGTCAGCAAAATGGAATGATGATTGGCTTTGGGATTGTGCTCCTAGCTATCACAGGATTTTTTGCTTTTAAAGCCTATCGAGATAAAAAGGGGACTAAGTTTCGGGAATTGGTCATGATTTTGGCCTTGACCTTGGTGGCCATGCTTTTGGTGACAATCTCAAAATACCAGACCAATCAAGCCTCTAACAACCAATTTCAAACTTCCCTTCATTTCATAGAGGTTGTTTCCAAAGACTTGGGAGTGGATAAATCAGAAGTTTATGTCAATACTTCTGCAGCCACTGATGGAGCACTTATCAAGGTAGGTTCAAATTTCTATCGTGCCATGAACGGGAGCCAACCAGACAAGTATCTTTTAGAGAAATTAGAATTGCATCAAACAGACGCTATTGAATTGGTGGAGGTAAACAAATGACACTCAATTATATGGAAATTTTAATCAAACTGGCCTTGGGTCTTTTCTCTCTTGTTTTTGTTATTAATGTGACAGGAAAGGGGAATCTAGCACCTAACTCTGCTACAGACCAAATTCAGAACTATGTTCTTGGTGGTATCATCGGTGGGGTGATTTACAATAGTTCAATCAGCATTCTGCAGTACGCAGTGATTTTGATGATGTGGACGATTTTGGTCTTGACCCTCAAGTGGCTCAATAACAATGTTCGTTTTGTCAAACGCTTGATTGATGGAAAACCAACTCTCCTTATCAAAAATGGGCAGATTGACCCAGAAGCCTGTCGTTCAGTTGGTTTGTCTGCAGCAGAAGTTGCTCTCAAACTTCGTAGCCAAGGAATTTTCCAGATGAAACAGGTCAAATGCGCTGTGCAGGAGCAAAATGGCCAACTCATCGTGGTCCAAATGGGAGATGAAAATCCTAAGTATCCAGTTGTGACTGACGGTGTGATTCAAGTTGATGTTTTGGAATCGATTGGTCGTAGCGAAGAGTGGTTGCTTGATAACCTCAACAAGCAAGGACATGACAATGTAGCCAATATCTTTATCGCTGAGTATGACAAGGGTGCCGTCACAGTCGTAACCTATGAATAAGAAAAACCTGGGGTCTTGGCCTCAGGTTTCTATTTGCAATCAGAAAGGGATTTTATGTCCATTATTCAAAAACTTTGGTGGTTTTTCAAGTTAGAAAAACGCCGTTATTTAGTCGGGATTGTGGCCCTGGTCTCGGTTTCCATCCTCAATCTAATTCCCCCCATGGTCATGGGGCGGGTTATTGATGCTATCACATCGGGGAAATTAACCCAGCAGGACCTCCTTTTTGACCTATTTTACTTGCTTCTTGCAGCCTTTGGTATGTACTATCTGCGCTATGTTTGGCGTATGTATATCCTCGGGACTTCCTACCGTTTGGGACAGATTATGCGCTCTCGCTTATTTGAGCATTTTACAAAAATGTCTCCAGCTTTTTATCAGACTTATCGGACAGGGGACCTGATGGCGCATGCCACCAACGATATCAATGCCTTGACTCGTCTGGCAGGAGGCGGTGTCATGTCTGCGGTGGATGCCTCTATCACGGCTTTAGTGACCTTGATGACCATGCTCTTTAGCATTTCATGGCAAATGACCTTGGTTGCCATTCTGCCCCTGCCTTTCATGGCTTATGCGACCAGTCGTCTAGGGAGAAAGACCCACAAGGCTTTTGGTGAATCGCAGACTGCCTTTTCTGAACTCAATAACAAGGTGCAGGAGTCTGTATCAGGTATCAAAGTGACCAAGTCTTTCGGGTATCAGGCGGACGAGCTCAAGTCCTTTCAGGCAGTCAATGAATTGACCTTCCAAAAGAACCTGCAAACCATGAAATACGATAGTCTCTTTGACCCCATGGTTCTCTTATTTGTTGGTTCCTCCTATGTTTTAACGCTCTTGGTCGGCTCCTTGATGGTTCAGAAAGGGCAAATCACGGTTGGGAATCTGGTCACCTTTATCAGCTACTTGGATATGCTGGTTTGGCCTCTTATGGCTATTGGTTTCCTCTTTAATATCACTCAGCGAGGGAAGGTTTCCTATCAGCGGATTGAGGAACTTTTGTCTCAGGAATCACCTGTACAAGACCCTGAGTTTCCTTTAGATGGAATTGAAAACGGGCGCTTGCAGTATGCCATTGATAGCTTTGCCTTTGAAAATGAGGAAACACTGACAAATGTTCACTTTAGTTTGGAAAAAGGGCAAACTCTGGGCTTGGTTGGTCAGACAGGCTCTGGAAAAACGTCCTTGATCAAGCTTCTCTTGCGTGAATACGATGTGGATGAGGGAGGCATTTATCTGAATGGCCACGATATTCGTGACTATCGTCTGACAGAGCTTCGCAGTCTCATGGGCTACGTCCCTCAGGACCAGTTCCTCTTTGCGACTTCGATTTTAGATAATATCCGCTTTGGGAATCCTGATTTACCACTTTCAGCAGTCGAGGAAGCGACGAAGCTAGCTCAAGTTTACCAAGACATTGTAGCCATGCCTCAAGGATTTGATACGCTGATTGGTGAAAAAGGAGTCAGTCTTTCTGGAGGTCAAAAGCAACGTCTGGCCATGAGTCGGGCGATGATTTTAGACCCTGATATCTTGATTTTGGATGATTCTTTGTCGGCCGTGGATGCCAAGACGGAGTATGCGATCATCGACAACCTCAAGGAGACGCGAAAGGACAAGACAACCATTATCACTGCCCATCGCCTCAGTGCGGTTGTCCATGCAGATTTGATTTTAGTCCTGCAAAATGGTCAAATCATCGAACGAGGCAGGCACGAAGACTTGCTAGCTTTAGATGGCTGGTATGCCCAAACCTACCAGTCTCAGCAGCTGGAAATGAAAGGAGCAGAAGATGCAGAATAAGAAAGAACAATGGACTGTATTGAAGCGCTTGATGTCTTATCTCAAGCCTTATGGACTCCTTACATTTTTGGCACTCAGTTTTCTACTAGCGACGACGGTCATTAAAAGTGTCATTCCCCTTGTGGCCTCCCACTTTATCGACCAGTATCTCAGCAATCTCAACCAACTCGCTGTGACCGTTTTGCTGGTCTACTATGGCCTTTATATCCTTCAAACTCTAGTTCAGTATGTTGGCAATCTTCTCTTTGCGCGCGTGTCTTACAGTATTGTTAGGGATATTCGTCGCGATGCCTTTGCCAATATGGAAAAGCTGGGCATGTCTTATTTTGACAAGACGCCAGCAGGCTCCATCGTCTCTCGTTTGACAAATGACACCGAGACTATCAGTGATATGTTTTCGGGGATTTTATCTAGCTTTATCTCAGCAGTTTTCATCTTTCTGACAACTCTTTATACCATGTTGGTATTGGATTTTCGTTTGACAGTATTAGTCTTGCTCTTTCTCCCCTTGATTTTCCTTTTGGTCAATCTCTATCGGAAAAAATCAGTGAAAATCATTGAGAGAACCAGAAGTCTCTTGTCAGATATCAATAGCAAGCTGGCTGAAAACATCGAAGGAATCAGAATAATCCAGGCCTTTAATCAAGAGAAACGCCTGCAGGCGGAATTTGATGAGATCAACCGAGAACACTTGGTCTACGCCAACCGTTCTGTAGCCTTGGATGCCCTCTTTTTGAGACCTGCCATGAGTTTGCTGAAACTCTTAGGTTATGCGGTATTGATGGCTTATTTTGGCTATCGTGGCCTTTCTATCGGGATAACAGCAGGAACCATGTATGCCTTTATCCAGTATATCAATCGTCTCTTTGACCCCTTGATTGAAGTAACGCAAAACTTTTCAACCCTTCAAACTTCTATGGTTTCTGCAGGTCGTGTCTTTGCCCTGATAGACGAGAGGACCTATGAGCCCCTTCAAAAAGATGGGCAAGCCAAAATCCAAGAGGGCAATATCCGTTTTGAACATGTGTGCTTCTCATATGACGGTAAACACCAGATTCTGGATGATATTTCTTTCTCTGTTAACAAGGGAGAAACTATAGCTTTTGTAGGTCATACGGGTTCAGGGAAATCTTCCATTATCAATGTCCTCATGCGCTTTTATGAATTCCAGTCAGGCCGAGTTCTCTTGGATGGTGTGGATATTAGAGACTACAGTCAGGAAGAGTTGAGAAAAAATATCGGTCTAGTCTTGCAGGAACCCTTCCTCTATCACGGGACTATTAAGTCCAATATCGCCATGTACCAAGATCTCAGTGACGAAGAAGTTCAGGCTGCGGCAGCCTTCGTGGATGCAGATTCCTTTATTCAGGAACTTCCTCTGGGCTATGATGCACCTGTTTCCGAGCGTGGTTCGAGCTTTTCAACTGGTCAGCGTCAGCTTCTTGCCTTTGCTAGAACAGTCGCCAGTCAGCCTAAAATTCTGATTTTGGATGAAGCGACAGCTAATATTGACTCTGAAACAGAAAGTATGGTTCAAGCTTCACTAGCTAAGATGAGAAAGGGACGGACAACCATTGCTATCGCTCACCGCCTTTCTACCATCCAAGACGCCAACTGTATCTATGTTTTGGACAAGGGGCGCATCATCGAGAGTGGAACCCATGAGGAACTCTTGGCCTTGGGAGGGACCTATCACAAGATGTATAGCTTGCAGGCAGGGGCTCTTACTTAAAGAAGAAATCCTTCAAATTACAGATTTCTTTCACCGCCTTTTCCATTTTGTGGTATAATGAAAATTGTTGACAAATAGTATAATAAAAACAAAGGAGAAACAGCATGCTGAAATGGGAAGACTTGCCCGTGGAAATGAAATCAAGCGAGGTTGAGTCTTACTACCAGCTTGTCTCTAAAAGGAAGGGTTCGCTGATTTTCAAGCGTTGCTTGGACTGGATTTTGGCCTTGGTCTTGCTAATTTTGACTTCCCCAGTCTTTCTCATCTTGAGCATTTGGATCAAGTTGGATAGCAAGGGGCCTGTTATTTACAAGCAAGAGCGCGTGACCCAGTACAACCGTCCTTTCAAGATTTGGAAGTTCCGTACTATGGTTACGGATGCGGATAAAAAAGGCAGTCTGGTGACTTCTGCTAACGATAGCCGCATTACCAAGGTTGGAAATTTCATCCGACGTGTGCGCTTGGACGAACTGCCTCAGCTGGTCAATGTCCTTAAAGGAGAGATGTCCTTTGTAGGGACGCGTCCTGAAGTGCCACGTTACACAGAGCAGTACAGCCCTGAAATGATGGCGACCTTGCTTTTGCCAGCAGGAATTACCTCTCCAGCCAGTATCGACTACAAGGATGAGGACACCATCATCAGTCAAATGACCGAAAAAGGCCTGTCTGTTGACCAAGCCTATGTAGAGCATGTTCTTCCTGAAAAGATGCGCTATAACCTCGCCTATCTCCGAGAGTTTAGTTTCCTTGGAGACATCAAAATCATGTTTCAAACCGTGTTTGAAGTGCTAAAATAATGTAGTCATGAGAAAATGAGTACAGATAAAAGGAGCAAATCAATGCCAAATTACAATATTCCATTTTCACCACCCGATATTACCGAAGCTGAAATTGCTGAAGTAGCGGATACCCTGCGCTCTGGTTGGATCACAACAGGTCCTAAGACAAAAGAACTGGAGCGTCGCTTGTCTCAATACACACAGACACCTAAGACTGTCTGCCTCAACTCTGCGACTGCAGCTCTTGAGTTGATTTTGCGTGTTTTGGAAGTGGGACCTGGGGATGAAGTCATCGTTCCAGCCATGACTTATACAGCTTCATGTAGTGTTATCACTCACGTAGGAGCAACACCTGTCATGGTGGATATCCAAGCAGATACTTTTGAGATGGACTATGACTTGCTTGAGCAAGCTATCACTGAGAAAACTAAGGTTATCATCCCAGTAGAGCTTGCAGGGATTGTGTGCGACTATGACCGTTTGTTCCAAGTTGTGGAGAAAAAACGTGATCTCTTTACAGCTGCTAGCAAGTGGCAAAAGGCCTTTAACCGTATCGTGATTGTCTCTGATAGTGCCCATGCTTTGGGATCTACTTACAAAGGGCAACCAGCTGGTTCGATCGCTGACTTTACTTCCTTCTCATTCCATGCCGTTAAGAACTTTACAACTGCTGAGGGAGGAAGTGCGACTTGGAAGGTCAATCCAGCGATTGACGACGAAGAGATGTACAAGGAGTTCCAAATCCTTTCCCTTCACGGGCAAACTAAAGATGCTCTTGCCAAGATGCAATTGGGTTCATGGGAATACGATATCGTAACACCAGCCTACAAGTGCAACATGACGGATATCATGGCTTCGATTGGTTTGGTACAATTGGATCGTTACCCAGCTTTGCTACAACGTCGTAAGGACATCGTGGACCGCTATGATCGTGGTTTTGCGGGTACTCGTATTCACCCACTGGCACACAAGACTGATACTGTCGAATCTTCACGCCACCTCTACATCACCCATTTAGAAGGTGCTAGCCTAGAAGAGCGTAACCAAATCATCCAAGAATTGGCCAAAGCAGGAATTGCAAGTAATGTACACTATAAACCGCTTCCTCTCTTGACAGCCTATAAGAATCTTGGTTTCGATATGGCTGATTATCCAAGAGCCTATGCCTTCTTTGAAAATGAAATTACGCTTCCTCTTCATACAAAATTAAGCGATGAAGAAGTTGATTACATCGTTCAGACTTTGGTGAGAATTTCTGAAGAAATCCTCGGTTCTGGAAAAAAATAATAAAAAATCTTGACAAAAATCGGACAATAGCATATAATATTCTCAACAAATCAGAAAAGTAACTATGTTTGATCTTCAGGGAGCCTGTGGTGATTGTGAACAGGTGGTTGGAAGTAGTGAAAGTGGGCTGATTTTAAAAATGAATTTGAAACAATGAAAATTCGGTGCGCACACCTTACAGTGCAACTTGTTGTTAGACAAGACAGAGATGTAAAGGGGAATAGTCCCTTTATAATTGAGGTGGCACCGCGTTACCAACGCCCTCACACGGATTGATTTCTGTGTGTGGGCTTTTTTCTTTCGGTCATTTTGTTTATCTTTTATTAGGACGTTAAGTCGCTTTGATGAACTTATACTCAATGAAAATCAAAGAGCAAACTAGGAAACTAGCCGCAGGCTGTACTTGAGTACGGCAAGGCGACGTTGACGTGGTTTGAATTGGATTTTCGAAGAGTATTAAGTTCTATCTGTAGCTCCTTGCCTATTACTAAAAGCAAACAAAAAGCCGAATTAATATGGAAAGAGGAAAAATTTATGACAACTAAAGGTTATTTTGGACAATTTGGTGGTAGTTTTGTACCGGAGCCGATTCAGGCTTTGTTGGATGAGTTGGAAATGACATTTGACAAATACAAGGATGATCCAGAGTTTTTGGCAGAATTTCGCCATTATTTGAAGGATTATTCTGGTCGTGAAACACCGCTCTATTTTGCGGAAAGTTTAACAGACCACCTAGGTGGAGCTAAGATTTATCTCAAGCGCGAAGACCTTAATCACCTTGGTTCTCACAAGCTCAACAATGTTTTAGGACAAATTCTTCTTGCCAAACGTAT
Organism: Streptococcus oralis subsp. oralis; assembly: GCF_002096495.1. GTDB lineage: Bacteria > Bacillota > Bacilli > Lactobacillales > Streptococcaceae > Streptococcus > Streptococcus oralis_CU. The sequence continues at coordinate 38,076 of NZ_NCUO01000010.1, forward strand.
GGGCAAAAAACGAGTGATCGCAGAAACAGGAGCTGGTCAGCACGGTGTTGCGACAGCAGCTGCTGCAGCCAAGTTTGGTATGGCCTGTGATGTCTATATGGGGGCAGAGGATGTTGAGCGTCAACGTCTCAATGTTTTCCGTATGGAGATGATGGGAGCAACTGTTCACGCAGTTGAAACGGGAACGCGAACTCTCAAGGATGCGGTTGATGCAGCCTTTGGAGAATGGATGAATGACCTTGAAGCATTCTACGTTTTGGGATCTGCTGTAGGACCTCATCCTTATCCTACCATTGTCCATGAATTCCAAAAGGTCATCAGTGAGGAATCTCGTCGTCAAATCTTAGAAAAAGAAGGCCGTTTACCAGACTACGTCATTGCCTGTGTAGGTGGTGGTTCCAATGCCATCGGAGCTTTTTCTCAGTATGTGGCTGATGAAGAAGTCAAATTGGTTGGGGTCGAAGCTGCCGGTCACGGACTTGACACAGACAAGCATGCAGCCACTATGACAAAGGGTAGTGTCGGAATTGTCGATGGTATGAAGACCTATGCAGTCTTTAAGGAAGACGGAGAGCTGGCGCCAGTTTACTCTATCTCAGCTGGTTTGGACTATCCAGGGGTTGGCCCAGAACACGCCTACTTTAAAGATTCAGGTCGCGTGGAATATGTGGCAGCGACAGACGAAGAAGCTGTTCAAGCCTTGCTCCTTCTTAGTAAGACAGAAGGGATTATCCCAGCGATTGAAAGTTCGCACGCCATCGCAGAAGCGGTTAAACGTGCACCGAAACTAAGTAAAGATGACATTATCATCATCAATGTCTCTGGTCGTGGAGACAAGGACGTAGCTGCGATTGCAGACTACCTAGAAGCTAAGAAATAAGAGATGGAAAAATTACAGTACTTTCTTTCCCAGAGAGCTTGTGGTTGCTGGAAACAAGCAGAGAAAGCTGTAAGGTTGGGTCCATCTGAAACGAGAGAAGAAAACATAATTCTCAAGGGAGTGCCCTTTATCGCACAGCCTGTTACAGGAAAGTTCTGAGACAGGAATGAGAGATAGGAGAAATCCTATAATTGAGGTGGCACCGCGAATTTCGTCCTCACGCAAGTTATTTTGCGTGGGGATTTTTATATATTTATCGTAGATATGGTCATCAGTTTTAAATTATGCTTCATCAATAGATAGATTTCTATAAAATATTTGCAAACGAAGTGAGCATTGAAACGCTATTTCCCGCCATAGTGGTATTCTAGAGAAGCAAAGATGCTTCTCTAGAACGGAATTTTTGAGAGTAAAATAGTTCGGGGAACTATTTTAGCTTGAGCCTAGAAATGAATGAGCGAGGAGCTCGAAAATTAGGTCTTTCATTTTATGGTTTTCTAAAATCATCCACTGGATAATTTTACCTCCCGTCCGCACTATTTAAGGGAAATAGAAAAAAGACAAAAAATTAAAAATAAGAAACTGAAAGGGAAATTACAATGGAACGAATCATTCATGGAGATGTCTTATCACCAATCTTGGCTTATATGCGCCTAAAGGGGCAACACAAGGTGATCTTAGAAAGTATTCCGAGAGACAAGGAAACCGCTCGTTTTTCTATCCTAGCCTATAATCCTGTTTTTGAGATTCAGTTTGAAAATGGAGTCCTTTATCAAAATGGTCAAGTGATTGATCGGGATCCTTTGGATTTCCTTTATGAGGTGACTCATAAGAGCCAGCACCATTCAGACCTCCCTTTTGGTGGAGGAGCCATTGGCTTTGTTGGTTACGATATGATTTCGCTCTATGAAGAAATTGGTCAAATCCCTGAAGATACCATTGGGACGCCAGACATGCATTTCTTTGTCTATGAGAGTTATATGGTCTTTGACCACAAGAAAGAAAAAATTCATGTCATAGAGGATGCTCTTTATAGCGATCGCAGTCAAGAAGATTTGGAAAAAGCCTTGAAGCAAGTGCTGGAGGAATTACGCATTCCTGCTCCAAATGAATTTGAAGACTTGGATTTATCTCCGCTAGACTTCAAACCGCACATTGCTCCTCATAAGTTTGAGCAAATGGTGGAAACCGCTCGTGACTTGATTCGTAACGGGGATATGTTCCAATGCGTGCTCAGCCAGCGTTTCTCAGCAGAAGTTACTGGAAATCCATTTGACTTCTACAGAAATCTCCGCGTGACCAATCCTTCTAATTACCTCTATTTCTATGATTTTGGGGATTATCAAATCATCGGAGCTAGTCCAGAAAGTTTGGTTTCTGTTAAAAATGGCATTGTGACAACCAATCCGATTGCAGGTACGCGACCAAGAGGAGCTACGGATGAAGAGGACAAGGCCTTGGCGACAGACCTGCTTTCTGATGAGAAGGAAACAGCAGAACATCGGATGTTGGTAGACTTGGGACGCAATGATATTGGTCGAATCTCTGAGACAGCCAGTGTTCAAGTCACCAAGTATATGGAAGTGGAGCTCTTCCGCTATGTCATGCATTTGACCAGCGTGGTGAAAGGGCGTTTGCTTCCAGACCTCACTGCCATGGATGCTTTGAAAGCTACACTTCCAGCTGGAACAGTTTCAGGAGCACCAAAGATTCGAGCGATGAGACGCATCTATGAACTGGAAACAGAAAAACGTGGCGTATACGCAGGAGCAATCGGCTACTTGTCTGCGACGGGAGATATGGATTTCGCCATCGCCATCCGAACTATGATTCTCAAAAATCAAACAGCCTATGTTCAGGCTGGGGCAGGGATTGTCTATGACTCTATTGCCCAAAACGAATACCAAGAAACCATTAACAAGGCTAAATCTATGACTAGAATTGGAGAACTAAGACCATGATTTTATTGATTGACAACTATGATTCCTTTACCTATAACTTGGCCCAATACATTGGGAATTTTGCAGAAGTGCAGGTTTTGAGAAATGATGATCCCAAGCTGTATGAAGAAGCTGAAAAAGCAGATGGTCTAGTCTTTTCTCCGGGTCCTGGTTGGCCAGTGGATGCCGGAAAGATGGAAGACATGATTCGTGACTTTGCAGGTAAGAAGCCAATTCTAGGTATTTGTTTGGGTCACCAAGCTATCGCAGAAGTCTTTGGTGGGAAGCTAGGCTTGGCTCCAAAAGTCATGCATGGGAAACAGAGCCATATCAACTTTGAAGCGCCATCTGTTCTCTATCAAGGCATTGAGGATGGTCGTCCAGTCATGCGTTATCACAGTATTTTGATTGAAGAAATGCCTGAAGACTTTGAAGTGACAGCTCGTTCGACTGATGACCAAGCTATTATGGGAATTCAACACAAAAGCCTGCCGATTTATGGCTTCCAGTACCATCCAGAAAGTATCGGAACGCCAGATGGCTTGTCTTCTATTCGGAATTTTATCGAAAAAGTTGTAAAGTGAGGAAACTAGGATGAAAGAGATTATTGAAAAATTAGCAAAATTTGAAAATTTATCAGGTGTGGAAATGACGGATGTCATTGAGCGTATCGTAACTGGGCGCGTAACCGAAGCTCAGATTGCTTCTCTTCTCTTGGCCCTTAAGATGAAGGGCGAAACACCTGAAGAGCGTACAGCCATTGCACAAGTCATGAGAGGACATGCCCAACACATTCCAACTGAGATCCATGACGCTATGGATAACTGCGGTACAGGTGGGGACAAGTCTTTCAGTTTTAACATTTCCACAACTGCAGCCTTTGTCTTGGCTGGTGGCGGGATTCATATGGCTAAGCACGGTAACCGTTCGATTTCTTCTAAATCGGGTTCTGCAGACGTCCTTCAAGCATTGGGCATCAATCTTGACCTCAAACCAGCTGAACTAGGTAAGGTTTTCGATAAAACTGGAATCGTCTTTCTCTTTGCTAAAAATATGCACCCAGCTATGAAATACATCATGCCAGCACGTTTGGAACTAGGAATTCCAACGATTATGAACTTAACTGGTCCACTGATTCACCCAATGGCCTTGGAAACACAGTTGCTTGGTATTAGTCGTCCAGAACTTCTAGAAAGCACTGCTCAGGTTTTGAAAAATATGGGTCGTAAACGTGCCATCGTGGTTGCTGGACCAGAAGGCTTGGATGAAGCTGGTTTGAATGGAGCTACCAGCATTGCCCTTCTTGAGAATGGCAAAATCACCTTGTCAAGCTTTACTCCAGAAGATTTGGGGATGGAACGCTACGCTATCGAAGATATCCGTGGTGGCAATGCTCAGGAAAATGCAGAAATTTTGCTCAGCGTTCTTCAAAACGAACCAAGTCCATTCTTGGAAACGACAGTTTTAAATGCTGGTCTTGGTTTCTATGCCAATGGTAAGGTAGCTAGTATCAAGGAAGGAGTTGCCTTGGCTCGTCAAGTAATTGCTAGTGGCAAGGCCCTTGAAAAGCTCAGACTGTTACAGGAGTACCAAAAATGAGTCAGGAATTTTTAGCACGAATTTTGGAGCAGAAGGCGCGTGAGGTCGAGCAGATGGAGCTGGAGGAAGTCCATCCCTTGCGCCAGACCTATCGCTTGGCAGCATTTTTGAAGAATCACCAGGACCGTTTGCAGGTAATCGCTGAAGTCAAGAAAGCTAGCCCTAGTCTGGGAGATATCAATCTCGATGTGGATATTGTGCAACAGGCCCAGACTTATGAAGCGAACGGCGCAGTGATGATTTCGGTTTTGACAGATGAAGTTTTCTTTAAAGGGCATTTGGATTATTTACGTGAGATCTCCAGTCAGGTAAACATTCCAACGCTCAACAAGGACTTTATCATCGATGAAAAGCAAATCATCCGTGCTCGCAATGCCGGCGCGACAGTTATCTTGCTAATTGTCGCTGCCTTGTCAGAAGAACGCCTCAAGGAACTGTATGACTACGCGACAGAGCTTGGTCTGGAAGTCTTGGTGGAGACTCACAATCTAGCTGAACTAGAGGTAGCCCACAGACTTGGTGCCCAGATTATTGGGGTTAACAACCGCAACTTGACCACCTTTGAAGTCGACTTGCAGACCAGTGTAGACTTGGCCCAGCACTTTAAGGAAGATCGTTATTACATTTCTGAATCTGCTATTTTCACAGGGCAGGATGCGGAACGCGTTGCACCATACTTTAACGGAATTTTGGTGGGAACAGCTCTCATGCAGGCAGAAGATGTAGCCCAGAGAATCAAGGAGTTGCAGATTGACAAAGGTTAAGATTTGTGGATTGTCGAACAAAGAAGCGGTAGAGACAGTCGTATCAGCAGGGGCAGACTATATCGGTTTTGTCTTTGCACCTAGTAAAAGACAGGTGACCTTGGAAGAGGCTGCAGAGCTGGCAAAGCTCATTCCTGTTAACGTTAAAAAGGTTGGTGTATTTGTTTCACCAAGTCGGGCAGAATTACTAGAAGCGATTGACAAAGTTGGCTTGGACTTGATTCAAGTTCATGGTCAGGTAGCGGATGATTTGTTTGAGGATTTATCTTGTGCCAGTATTCAGGCTGTGCAGGTGGATGGAAATGGTCATGTGCCTAATTCTCAGGCGGATTATCTCCTCTTTGATGCCCCTGTGGCTGGGAGTGGTAAGACCTTTGACTGGGGTCAACTGGATACGTCTGGACTAGCCCAGCCATTTTTCATCGCAGGTGGGCTTAATGAAGACAATGTAGAAGAAGCAATTCAACACTTTACTCCCTATGCAGTAGATGTATCGAGTGGAGTGGAGACAGATGGACAGAAAGATCAGGAAAAGATTAGAAGATTTATAGAGAGGGTAAAGCATGGCATATCAAGAACCAAATAAAGATGGATTTTACGGAAAATTCGGCGGACGTTTCGTCCCAGAAACATTGATGACAGCAGTTTTGGAGTTGGAAAAAGCTTATCGTGAAAGTCAGGCAGACCCAAGCTTCCAAGAGGAATTGAACCAACTTTTGCGCCAGTACGTAGGACGTGAAACTCCCCTTTACTACGCAAAAAACTTGACCCAGCATATCGGCGGAGCCAAGATTTATCTCAAACGGGAAGACCTTAACCATACAGGTGCTCACAAGATTAACAATGCCTTGGGACAAGTTCTTCTGGCTAAACGCATGGGCAAAAAGAAAATTATCGCTGAAACAGGTGCTGGTCAGCACGGTGTGGCAACTGCAACAGCTGCGGCCCTCTTTAACATGGAATGTACCATCTACATGGGTGAGGAAGATGTTAAACGCCAAGCACTTAATGTGTTCCGTATGGAGCTTTTAGGAGCTAAGGTTGAGGCTGTGACAGATGGTTCGCGCGTGCTTAAGGATGCGGTCAATGCAGCCCTCCGTTCATGGGTGGCAAATATCGACGATACCCACTATATCCTTGGTTCTGCCTTGGGACCTCATCCTTTCCCAGAAATCGTTCGTGACTTCCAAAGTGTCATCGGTCGAGAAGCTAAACAACAGTACCGTGACTTGACAGGACAAGACTTACCAGATGCCCTAGTAGCCTGTGTTGGTGGTGGTTCTAATGCTATCGGTCTCTTCCATCCATTTGTAGAAGATGAGTCAGTAGCTATGTATGGGGCTGAAGCAGCAGGACTTGGTGTGGACACGGAGCACCACGCAGCGACCTTAACCAAGGGTCGTCCAGGTGTCCTCCATGGTTCCCTCATGGATGTGCTCCAAGATGCTCATGGTCAAATTCTTGAAGCCTTCTCTATCTCAGCAGGATTGGACTATCCTGGTATCGGTCCAGAACATTCTCACTACCACGATATCAAACGTGCCAGCTATGTTCCTGTGACAGACGAGGAAGCTTTGGAAGGATTCCAACTCTTGTCTCGTGTGGAAGGAATTATCCCAGCCTTGGAATCTAGCCATGCCATTGCCTTCGCAGTGAAATTGGCCAAAGAACTTGGACCAGACAAGTCGATGATTGTCTGCCTATCTGGACGTGGGGACAAGGATGTGGTTCAAGTCAAAGACCGCTTGGAAGCAGATGCAGCAAAGAAGGGAGAAGCCCATGCCTAAGACACTAACAGAAAAATTGAACGCTATCAAAGCAGCTGGAAAAGGAATTTTTGTTCCCTATATCATGGCTGGAGACCATGAGAAAGGTTTGGTTGGTCTCGCTGAAACAATCCACTTTTTAGAAGATTTGGGTGTTTCAGCTATTGAAGTGGGTATTCCCTTTTCAGACCCTGTTGCAGATGGACCTGTGATCGAAGAAGCAGGCTTACGTAGTCTAGCTCATGGGACTTCTACCCAGGCTTTGGTTGAAACCTTGAAAACCATTCAGACTGAGGTACCACTGGTCATCATGACCTACTTCAACCCCCTTTTTCAGTACGGTGTGGACAAATTTGTCAAAGATCTGGCAGATACTGCAGTTAAGGGCTTGATTATCCCAGACCTGCCTCATGAGCATGCCAACTTTGTAGAGCCATTTTTGGTAGACACAGATATCGCCTTGATTCCCCTAGTAAGTTTGACAACAGGGATTGAGCGTCAGAAAGAGTTGATCAAGGGAGTAGAAGGCTTCGTCTATGCCGTTGCTATCAATGGGGTGACAGGGAAATCAGGAAATTACCGCGCAGACTTGGACAAGCACTTGGCACAATTGCATCAAGTAGCTGACATCCCAGTCTTGACAGGTTTTGGCGTATCTAGTCAAGCAGATGTCGAACGCTTTAATGCGGTATCAGATGGTGTTATTGTCGGTTCGAAAATTGTAAAAGCTCTCCACCAAGGAGAGCCGATTGAGGACTTTATCAAACAAGCAGTAGCTTACCAAAAATAATCACACAAGTAGCAAGTAAGAGGAAAGGCACAAAAGGAAGTCTTTCCTTTTTCTTTTGCGAAAGAAAGGCTAAAATCCCTGCCGCAGAAGCGAACTGAATCAAGATGAGTAATTCTGTCGCGCTAAAGATGAGAGCACAAGAAGCTAGAAAGAGGAAATCTCCTGCGCCCATGCGGATATCGATAAAATGGGTCATGATCCCAAGAACAAGGAAGAAGACCATAACCAGATTCCAGCCAGAGCAGACCATGAGGATTAGGTGGAAAGTCAGCCAGACTAGTAAGGGATATTCCTGATGGCGAAAGTCGTAAATGCCCAAGGTCAAGCCAGCAGTGATGAGGATGATTTGACCCAAGGAAATCCAGCCCCATGACCAAGCCAGAAAAAGTAACCCCAAGCCCAATTCAAAAAGGGAATACCAGAATGGATAGCGAGCCTTGCAGTAGCGACAGCGAAAGCGATTGAAGAGCTGAGAGAGGATAGGAATCAAATCTAAGGGACGCAAGCGAGTCTGACAGGAATCGCAGTGACTAGACGGTCGGATAATGGATTGCTCAGGGAAACGGTCAATGACCAAACCGAGAAAGGAAGCGAGAATGCTCCCGACAAGAAAAAAATAAAGATCAATCATACTTATCTATTCGTAAAAAATAAGAGAAGTAGTATAATAAAGAAACATTGATAAGATAGATGGTGAGGTCAAGATGATGATTCGTTTTGAAGAAAATGTGAGTACAGAAAATGCTCAGCTCTTATGCCAATGGTCCAACTCCCTTGGCAAATCCTTTCAAGAACAATGGATGGGAACAATGATTCCTTTTCCCTTAACAATTCAAATCTTGCAAGATTTGGAAGGAATCTTTTCAATTTTTGATGGACAAGAGTTTGTCGGGCTTATCCAGAAAATCAGGCTAGAAGACAGGAATCTTCATATCGGGAGATTTTTTATCAACCCCCAGAAGCAGGGGCAAGGCTTAGGTAGCCAGGCTTTAAGGAAATTTGTTAGTTTGGCATTTGAAAATGAAGACATAGATACTATTTCTCTAAATGTCTACGAGGCAAATCAAAAAGCTTACAATCTTTACCAAAAAGAAGGATTTGAAATCGTTCAAATGGTTGAAAAACCTATACGAAAATACATCATGAAAAAGGGGAGATAGCAGTCACTTGAGTTAGAGTTCCAAGGATTTTCAAGGAAAAGGAAGTTATCTTTCAAAGTTAGAAACAAGACTTCTATGATTTCTAAGATAGAGGAGATAAACATGTCGAGACGTAGAAAAATACGAATCTTGCTCGCTTCTGTACTTGCCTTAGTTGTTGGTATCACTCTTTATTTTCAGTATCAAAGCCACCAAGAACGGTTCCAACTAAAGGCTTCCTTTGAAGAACAGGACAATATAGCTGTCTTACAACATTTAATGGATTCAGGAAAATATGCGTCTGACATGCGGAAAGCAGGCTATATTGTTCCTCCCGACGGTGCCATCCGCTTGGATGGAGGAATTGACTCCATAGGGATAAAAGGAGACATCGATTTGAAAATGTCGAATCCTGGCAGGGATGAAGTCTCGGTTTTATTTGCAACAATGGTAAATGAGGAAAAAATAAATGCCTACTATATTTTAGATAATCAGTTATTGCTAAAACGTAGTTACTATTCTCATATCAGTAATCAAAATAAAGAAAGTGTGACGATATCTCAAGCAGAAGAAGAACGCCTATTAAAGATTGTTCGAAAAGAGTTGAAAGCTTTTCTAGATAAGATGTATCAGACTTTATATGGTTGATGTTACCAGTGAGAAGTGGATGCGAGACTCTGTTTAGGCTGTCAATGATGATGAGAAAGGGGGCACAAGAATGTTTACAGAATTGCTCTTTATTGTCTCTTTACTGTTACTTTTACGTTTGTTTAAAAGTAGGCGCTCACGAATGATTATAGGAGTCTTGTATAGTTTGCTGCTAGTTTGGTTTGTCCTTTCCGTTTTGAACTATGGCAAATACACTCTTCAACCAGGTCAATCCGTCAGCTTAAGAGTAAATCCCAGAACACAAGATTTGGAATACTATTCACTCTTCATCTTGAAGAAAAAGGATTCAAGTAAAATTAAATTAACTGGCTCTAGTGTTTGGAGTGAGAGTAATGGTGATGTTTACTATGAAGTAGAGGGACAAAAAATTATAAAAAGCCATGGTTTCGACAAGGAGGATGAAGAACTTCCAAACAACCAAGCAGATATTTATTTAGAAAAAGATGGAGTTGTTGTGAGTTACCAAGGTGAAAAAGTGTTTGATGCCACCAATAACAAGCCCTACACGATAACCATTACCAATGTAGACAACCAACTAGCCCAATTTGAGGCTCAGGTGGTGGATAAATAAGCCAGTCTAGTAGTGTGCAAGCTTTTAAAATTTGTTTCAATTCAATAAAAACATACTATTTTAAGTAAGCAAAAAAGCCCTGAAACCAAGGCTTTTCCTGTTGACACTACCTTTTAGCGAAAATTGGGAAGCGTGTTTAGAATCCGATCTACAAAAAAAGAGGACATTTACGGTCCTCTTTTTGACTACTATAATGAAAAGGTCAATTAACGTTTAGACTTATTTTTCGTCTTTGTGAAGCATGTTTTTAACACCTTCAATAGCGCCTTCGACAGCGTCTTTAGCATCTTCAGCAACTTCTTTTACTTTAGAAACAACTTTTTCAGCTGTTCCTTCTTTTTCCATTTTTTCATCGCCAATCATTTTGCCGACACCTTCTTTAATGGAACCTTTTGCTTGATTTAGTTTTTCTTCTGTTGACATGATTCTGCCTCCTTTAAATTGATTGATTTAGACTAGATGAATTAGTGTACGCGAGCATTTTCCTTTGCTTCGCCCTTAACGGCTTCAACACCTTCACCTACTTTTTCTTGAACAGCAGCAACACCTGAACCGATACCAGATTTCACTTTTTCAAATTGTTCTGAAGCAAATTCTCCTGTTGAAGAAGCCACGTCAGTTACTCGGTCTTGGAGGCTTACTGAATCTGCTTCATGCTGTTCCTTCGTTTTGATATCAACAACATTCACATTGACTTCAACTACTTCTAGATCAGTCATTTTTGTAACTTGTGATACGACAACATCTTTGATTTCTTTGTACAAAGCAGGGACATTCTTTTGGTACTCAACAACAATGTTCAAGTCAACTGCAACTTGCTCTTTCCCAACTTCAACATTGACACCATGAGTGACATTATCTGTATTGATAATTTTTTCTGTTAGATTAGAGAAGAATCCTCCATCCACATCCAAAAGTCCAGGTACTTTTTCAAGTGAAAGACCAATGATTTTTTGGATTACTTTATCCTCATAAGTGAGTTCCCCTTTAACATCTTGAGAAACAACAGCGACATCTTTTTTTTCTACATTTTTATCTACGTTTGACATACGAGACTCCTTTATTTATTTAAATATTTTTCCTTAACATAGTATCCTGCAAATGCTCCTAGGGCTCCACAAATAAGTACAAATAGTGTTTTGAAAAAGCCAAAGGATAAGATAAAGCAAGCGAGAATGACACCTACTAGACCTGCAATGATTGGATACTGATATTTTTTAAACCATTCCATTTTTTACTTCCTTACTTTACACGACTAACAGTCTTTTTGGTCGTTTTTGGAGGTTCAAATTCTTTCACTTTAACTTCAAGTTTTACCTCACGTTCAATACCAAAGAACTGCTTTAATCCATGAGTTATTTCATTCTGAATGACAAGACATCGTTTTGAGATGTTGTCCGAAGGAAGAATTTTGCCCTCAACATAAACGAAACATTTATTTTTGCGGCTATTTACATGGACTGTTGGTTCTTTGATCAACTGATGATCAATGACCAAACATCGAACAAAGCCTTCGATAGCTGAATTTTTTAGTTTTAATGTATCTTCTTGAGTCTCTAATTGAATCTCTAAATACTGTTTAGGATAGAAGAGTATTACTAACATTGAAATTAACACTAAAACAGATAGGACAAGTGTCCCCCAAAAGACATATCTAGCAATCAGAAATTCAGCGTAGAAATCTCTCCAACTGAATAAGTTGATGTCTAAATCACTGACCTGATGATAATCTATGAGAATAGGAAGGAAAATAGCCAAGATTAAAATACAGAAAATAAGTAACAATATTTTCTTTGATTTTGACATATTAAATCCTTTCAAATGAAAAGCTTTAAACCATAATTTTACCCGTCTGCAGTATTCAAAATTATGGCTTATCACTTTTAATTTCTTATTAGGTAATGCTTATTTTTTACCAAATAGAAATGAAACGACTGCAACAACAATCACTGCACCTACGATTGACGGAATAATAGCCATTCCAGCCAATGAAGGTCCCCAGCTTCCTAGAAGTGATTGCCCTACAGATGAACCGATAAGACCTGCAAAGATATTTGCAATCAATCCCATTGAACCACCTTTTTTAGTGATTGCACCTGCGGCGAGACCAATAAGACCTCCTACAATAATGGACCACAACATAGTGTATCCTCCTTTTCTATTTCTAAATCAAAGAGTCAATTTCTTTGATTGAACTAATTATATACTATCTCAACTTGGAAACATAATAGTTCGTCTTAAAAACCGTACTGTAAACATGTACTTTAGATACAAATAAATAAGAAAATCTTGATGCTACTGGGTTTCTAAGGGATTAGACTAGTCTTTTTATGACAAGCAAAAGTCGTTGTAAGAGGATAAACGCATTCCATGTGGTATAATTGCATGAAGATTGAAAGACAATCGTTTAGTTTATTATAAAGAGAGAAAAGCTATTCATGAGAGATTTATTATCGAAAAAAAGTCACAGACAATTAGAATTATTAGAATTACTGTTTGAAAACAAACGCTGGTTTCATATTTCAGAACTAGCAGAATTATTGCACTGTACAGAACGTTCTGTAAAAAATGACTTGTCCCATGTCAGGTCTTCCTTTCCTGACTTGATATTTCATTCCTCAACAAACGGCATCCGTATCATAAATACTGACGATAGTGATATTGAGATGGTCTATCATCATTTTTTTAAGCATTCAACCCACTTTTCAATTTTAGAATTTATCTTCTTTAATGAAGGATGTGATACTGATAGTATTTGCAAAGAGTTTTATATCAGTTCTTCCTCTCTTTACCGTATCATCCGTCATATTAATAAAATTATTAAGAAACAATATCGTTTTGAAATTAGCCTCAATCCAGTTCGAATCACTGGAAATGAAATCGATATCCGTTACTTTTTTGCCCAATATTTTTCAGAGAAATATTATTTCCTTGAATGGCCCTTTGAAGATTTTTCGGTAGAACCTTTGTGTAAGCTGTTGGCACTGGTCTATAAAGAAACTTCATTTCCTGTCAATTTCGCCACTCAACGAATGTTAAAGTTACTCCTCGTAACAAATTTATACCGAATAAAGTTTGGTCATTTCATGGAAGTTGAGAAAAATTCTTTTAACAACCAATTGTTGGAATCTTTCATGCAGGCAGAAGGAATCGAAGACATTGTAGCGAGCTTTGACTCTGAATATCATATCTCTCTAAATAAAGAAGTGATAGGTCAACTGTTTGTATCCTATTTTCAAAAAATGTTTTTCATAGATGAAGAAGTATTTCTGAACCATGCAAAAACAGACAGCTATGTAAAAAAATCGTATCAGTTATTGGGAGATTTAGTGGATCAGGTATCAAGAGAGTATAATCTCCAAGTAGACAATAGAGACAATTTGATTTGGCATCTGCATAATACGGCACATCTTCATCGCCAGGAATTATCGACAGAGTTTATCCTATTTGATCAAAAAGGTAATACAATCAAGAACTTTCAAAATATTTTCCCTCGCTTTGTTTCAGAGGTGAAGGAAGGGATTGAACATTATCTAGAGGCTTTGGATATGGATCGTAATTCAATGAAGATCAATCATTTGTCTTATACTTTTATCACTCACAGCAAACACTTAGTGCTAAATCTTTTACAAAATCAACCTAAATTAAAGGTTTTAGTCATGAGTAATTTTGATCAGTATCATGCAAAATCAGTAGCAGAGACACTTTCTTACTATTGCAGTAACAATTTTGAACTGGAAGTTTGGAGTGAATTAGAGTTATCACTTGATGCTCTAAAAGAATCACCTTACGACATCATTATTTCTAATTTTATTATTCCTCCTATTGAAAATAAGAGACTGATCTATTCCAATAATGTCAATACAGTCGCTCTCATCTCTTTGCTCAACGCAATGATGTTTATTCGATTAGACGAGTAACTAAGAATAACAAAAAAGCCTTGACTCCAAGGCTTTTCCTGTTGATGTTTTTTTCCTTACACGAACTTTTACATTGAGAATCAACTAGTTTTGAAGCACCTTAACTTAGCCATTAAAGGAAAATAGAGTCAGACTACTCACTGTTTGGTTTGAAACAATTTGATTTTATCGTCACAGTAAGCGATTAAAGCTTGTGCTTTCTCAAAAGTATAGCCTTTTTCAGATACAGACTTTACTTTCTTCTCATCAAAATAATAGCCAGTCAATCCCCTAATCTCTTCTGATAATGTGAGATAGTAGCCTGTTTCAATTCCCTGATCTAGATCTTTTGAAAAAGATTTCATCAGGCGCCCAAAGAGAGACTTTTTCGTTTTTTCATCACTAGAGTTATTCCCCAAGTTGGTTGAAATCAAACCTGGATGGTAGGCATTGATGGTGATGTTTGAACCTTTTAAAAAGAAGTCCCTTGCCAAATAACGTGTCATCCAAATCGTGTAAAGTTTAGAATTATTATAGGCCAATCCGGGATTATAATTGTTCTCAAATCCAAAGTCCAAATCCTTGACCTTGGCAAAACGATGCATATAGGAGGAAGTATTGATGACACGGCCATCAGGCGAATTTTCTAACAAGGGACTTAACTCAGTTGTTAAAATATAGGGAACCAGAACAGATAACATAAAGGTCAACTCGACATTTTCAGCACTCGCTTTTCGTTCTTTTCCAGCATAAAGGCCTGCATTGTTAAACAAGACATCAATACTTTGAAAGTCTCGCTTGATTTCCTCCAGAAATCGATAAACATCGTCTAGTTTTGAAAAATCTGCAAGGTAGCTAGAAACTCTGCCTCTCAAAGAAACTGCCCGAACCTCTTGAAGCGCCAGCTCAAGTTTTTGAGGATTTCGACCATGGAGGATGATCTGATGCCCTTCACTGGCCAGTTTCTTTGCCAAATGTTTACCAATACCGTCAGTAGCGCCTGTTATTAGAATGGTTTTGACCATATTAGTCCTCCAAGAAAGCAATGAGTTCTTTTGAAAATTCGTCTGCATATTGGAAGATCGAACCGTGCCCTGCATTTGGATAGATAATCAGCTTACTATTTTCGATTTTCTCATGCATGTCATAGGAATTTTCCGTTGGAACCTGCATATCCTTGTCCCCGTTGACGATTAAGGTTGGTTGAGTGATAAATGTTAGGTCGTCTTGAGGATCTTTCCCCCAACGTTTAATAGCTTTGAGTTGAGTTAGGAATCCTGATAGGTTCATGTTTTTATCAGCAAATTTCTTTGTTCTCATACCCATTCGTCCTAGGACTTTCAAAGCTTCGATTTTCCCTTGTTCATCATGATTATAGAAGATATAGCGTTTAGGATCGATGTGCTCGAGCCCCGCTTTAAACATATAGTTAAAGGTTTTCCCTGTTACCTTATCGACCTCTTTTCCACCTCGAGGACCTGTTCCAGCCAAGATTAAACGATTGACCAAATCAGGCTTGATTCGGATGATTTCTTGGGCAATCATTCCTCCCATAGAAAGGCCGAGGAGATTGATTTTATCGTAACCAAGCGCTTTTACAAAGTCAATTGTCTGCTCAGCCATTCCAGGAATGGTTGGCGCCACTTTGCCTTGACTAGCTCCAACACCAGGAAGATCGACCACAATGACATGGTGCTTTTCAGCAATCAAGTTTAATAATCTTGGATCCCAGTTATCGAGAGTTGCTGCCAAATGGATAAGCATCAGAAGAGGTAGCTTTGATTTGACTTTACTAAGTTCGCGATAGGCAATTTGATTTCCTTGGATAGTGATGTATTGATTTTTAGTTGTAAGATATGACATTGTGTTTTCCTTTTTATTTCTTAAAGCTGAGGACTGTTTTTCCACGTGAGCGACCATTAGCGACCTTGTCTAAGGCGTTATTCACTTCTTCAAATGGATAAACTGTATCGATAGAGGGCTTGATTTCTAATTTGCTAAAGAGGTCAGCTATTTCTTGTAATTGAGCGCCATTGCTTTCTACAAAGATAAAATGGTAGTGGACACCATATTTTTCCGCCATTTTATCAAATTTGCGACCTGCTAAGCCAAGAATAATCTGTTTCCATTTTGGTAGATTCATGCGTTTGGCAAAGGCACCGTTTGGCAAGGCACGAAGTGAAACAAGATGACCACCTTTTTTCATGATAGACATTTGTTTTTCAGTTTCAGCTCCACCGAGAGTATCGAGGACATAATCCACCTGACTAATAGTTTTTGTATAATCCTCTGTTTTGTAATCGATAAATCTATCTGCTCCTAGTTTCAACACACGCTCAGCACTATCTCCAGAACCGTTGGTGATGACTTTCAAACCTTTGGCCTTGGCAATCGGAATGGCCATTCCACCGACACCTCCAGTACCACCAGAAATAAAGATCGTTTTCCCAGCTTGAGTGCCCATGAGGTCAAGAGCCTGCATGATAGTCAAGGCAGTAAGAGGAACAGCAGCGGCTTCCTCGTCTGATAGATAGTCTGGAACCTTGGCTAAGGCTTGGCTATCGACAGCTACGTATTCTGCAAAGGCGCCGATATGATCAAGTGGCAGACGGCCAAAGACACGGTCTCCTATCTGAAAGTTGTCAACTTGCTTGCCAATGCTTTCAACGATCCCACCGACCTCGTTACCTGCAGTTTGAGGAAGTTTGTAAGGAACAATCATCTTGACCTCACCACGAGAGATCATGTTATCGAGAGGATTAACACCGGCTGCGGTGACTTTCACCAAGACTTGTTTGTCTGTAATACTTGGTTTAGCGATTTCTGTGATGTTCAGTGTGATATTGTTTTTGTTATAAGTAGTGTGTTGCGCGGCTTTCATTGTCTTCTCTTTTCTTTTTAATATGATTTTATATACCTGTATCTGATACAAGTATATGTTTTTTCCAGTAAAAACTGATTTGTTATCAAATCAGTTTCGGACTTGTTTAGCTTGTTTATATAGATTGTCAATGACATCTTCTAAAGTTTGATTTGCTAATTCCTTCTCTAGTTGAGATTCGGCACTAGCAAAAAGCGGTGAAACTGCTCCTTGGATATGTTTTCCAACGGGACAATCGGGATTACTATTTTGATGAACAGGGAATAAACTAATGTGATTGATTTCTTGAGTAGCATAGTAGATCTCTAGTAAAGTCATTTTCTTTGGAGACTTACTGAGTTGATAACCTGTTTTTCCTTGCTGGGAATGAATCAAATCTGCATTTTTCAATAAGGCAATCACTTTTCGAATGTAACTAGCGTTAGTCCCAACACTAATAGCTAGTGCTTGAGAACTTAAGGTTTCCTTGCTTTCACTAATCATTGTTAAGATATGCAAAGCAACTGAGAATTTTGTATCCATATGAATCCCTCTCTTAATAAACTTGTATCAGATACAAGAACAAGTATAACATAAATTAAAAGAAAAGCAAGTCTTTTGTTTTAAATTTTAAAAAATTTTGAGTGCAATCAGATTAGAGCTGTCTGGGAAGGGTGTTCATAAAATTATACCGTTGATATCCATTAGTTGACCAAAAGTAGAACAGATACACAAAAAAGCCTTGTAAATCAAGGCTTTTTCCTGTTGATTTAGATGCCCCCTACAGGGATTTGGAAAGGACTTTCATATTGAGAGCAATTAAAAATATTGAAATATAAGTGATTTTAGGTATTTTCAATGTCATGATTTAAAAATGGGACAAAAGTGGGGCAAAAACCATACAGATTCTAAACTGTATGGTTCTTTTTTTATCTAACCAAGAAAGGTTAAAACTTATTAAAACACATGCAATCAACTGTTGAAAACTTTTTAGTCCGTGTAATATAAAAACAAGTAAAAAGTTGAACTATAGGGAATATTGTGTCATAATAGGTAATAGATGAATAATTAATAGATTGGAAATAATGCTTTCTTACCTTAACAAGTTGAATTGGTTATACATTTTTTCGTCGCAATTGTGTCTATCTCTCGAGTTTAGCTAGTTTTTATAAGCTCTGGTTTCTAATCAATATAACAAATTTTAGAAGTGCATAAGACAAGATGGTGACATTATTACAGTCATTTCTAGTCACCATATGTTGCTGGCACAGGCTGTTTGTAGTGTTGGCTATTTACTAGTCAGTTTAATCGGAGTGTTTAATTTTTATTGTTGAAAGGTTTTTATATGGCGAAAATTCTATCTTTAGGTCTGACAGGTAAGAAATTACTTGCTCAGGGGTTCTTGTTTGTTCTGCTAGGTCTCATCTTGATGGTCACGGGGACTTGGTTGCCAGTAACAGTTATTCGCCTGGTTCTGTTTTTAGCTTGGATAGCAACGGTCGTAGATTTGCTATTAAGAGTTTTCAAAAAAAGCCAGTCAACGGATACCTTGGGAGTTGCACTGGTTAAATTGTTAGTGCTGGGATATTTGCTAGGTTCTAATCTTGCGACTGATATACCGATTTATGTTCTGGCTCTTGTGATTGGAGTTTATCAGATTTTTCATGCTAGTATTAACCTTGTCACCTATGTTCTCTACCGCAAAAACAAAATTCGACCTCGTTTTCGTCTCTTACTAGATGGACTCGTACTAGTTTTTCTTGGTGGGACTAGTCTTTTGTCCTCTACAGGAAATTCTGTCTTTCAACTCTTTGTATTAGGGGCTTATTTTTTCCTTTATGGTGTGTCCAATATCCGTGATGGTTTCTTGTTTGAGGAGGAAATTGGGAAAAACCATCTCAAACGTCGTGTAAGAATGAGCTTACCTATTGTCCTAGCCGCTCTCATCCCTGCAAGAACTTTAGCAAAAATTAACAAATTTATGCTGGAAAATGCTGATGAGGAAGAAGATATCCATCTTGGAATAGTGAAGTCTGGTAAGACAGCAGAGCTAGAAATTTTTGTTCATACAGCTGAGACCTCCCTGTTTTCAGCTATTGGTCATGTGGATATCTGCTATCAGGGCCGTGTTATTTCTTATGGCAACTATGATCCGTCATCTGAGACCTTATTTGGTATGGTAGGAGATGGTGTCTTATATTTCTGTGATCGTGACAAGTACATTGACCTATGTAAACGTGAGAGTCAAAAAACGCTTTTTGGTTATGGGATAGATTTGACGCCTGAAATGGAAAAAGCAGTTCAGAAAAAGTTGGCTGAATTGAAACAACTGACGATTCCATGGGAGCCAAGTGCAGATAAAATCATGACAGGTGATGGTAAGGAAGACTACACCTACGCTTATAAAATCAGACATGAGACAGATGGGGAACTTTATAAATTTATCAAATCTAAGTTTAAATCCTACTTTGTCTTATCTACAAACTGTGTGCTCTTGGCTGATACCATAGTCGGTCAGGCTGGCACCGATATCCTCTCACCCAAAGGATTTATCGCTCCAGGAACTTACCAAGCCTACCTTAATCGAGAGTTTGAAAAACCAAATAGTATAGTCGTATCTAAACATGTTTATTAAGGAGAATTTATGAACTTAGTAAAAAAATACACCCCGTTAATACTTTTTATAGGGCTGGTTGCTCTTGTAATTCTGAATGCATCGAGCTTTATATCAGGAGCAATCTCTCTCTTTGATGTAATATCAACCTTGATTTATGGTGCTGTTATTGCTTTTGTGCTTAATGTTCCTATGAAAAAAATTGAACAGTACTTAGTTAAATTGAAGGTAAAGGCAGAGTTGCGTCGTCCGATTGCCATGGTACTTGTTTTCCTAGCTCTTATCTTAATCGTGATTGCTCTTTTGGTTTTGGTGCTGCCAACCCTAGCCCAGACTATTAGTCAGCTGGGAACAGTCCTTTCAACAGTCCTTACTCAACTTGGGAAATTGCTAGGCAGCTCGGAATTTGTAACCAAAGACATGTTGTCAACTATCGTATCAGGCATACAGGGACAATCTAGTTCTATTAGCCAAGCTTTGATAGGTTTTTTATCAGGTCTGACTAGTAATATCGGCAATATTTTTTCAAGTTTGATGAATGCCTTTTTGATTATAGTCTTCACCTTTTTATTTTTATCCAGTAAGGAACATTTGGCAGCGATGACGAGTCGACTTCTAAAAGTTTTTCTTCCAGAGAAGGTGGTGATAAAGTTGACTTACATTGGACAAGTAGCACTAGAGACTTATGACCAATTTTTGATGAGTCAGCTGATTGAAGCAGTTATCATAGGAGTTATGATAGCGGTTGGTTACAGCGTGTTTGGGATACCCTATGGAGTAATGACAGGTATCTTTGCAGGAGTGCTATCGTTCATTCCTTATGTAGGGCCTATGATTGCTTGTGTTGTGGGAGCGATTTTTATCTTCACAGTGAGTCCTACTCAAGCCTTACTTTCTCTTCTTCTATATCAAGTTATACAGCTGATTGAAGGAAACCTTATTTATCCTAGAGTTGTAGGTCAGTCTATTGGTTTGCCAGCTATTTTCACGCTTGCGGCTGCTAGTATTGGAGGGAATCTTTTCGGACTACTTGGAATGATATTCTTTACCCCCGTATTTGCTGTTATCTATCGACTGGTTAAAGAATTTGTCGTTGCAAAGGAAAATCAGGTAGATTAAGAAAAACTAAATTTAATAAGATATACTGAGAAGAGAGTGAGAGATTCTCTTCTCTTTTATTTTTAAATACTTTTCTACAAAAAGCTATTAGACGTTAAAAAAAGCCTTGGTTTCAAGGCTTATTTCTGTTGATTTAGATGTGCCCCCTGCAGGGCTCGAACCTGCGCCCCATAGCTTAAGAGTCTACTGCTCTACCAACTGAGCTAAGGAGGCAACAGAAAAAGCTGAGAATGTAACTTCCCAGCTATTTTAATATGCCCAAAATGGCAGCTAGATTATTTACGAAAGGCATCAAGGATATAGGTGAAACCAACAATTAAAAATGCAAAGGCAACGACATAAACGACAAAGACACTTGTAGCTACTGGATTGAACAAAATCACTAGACCTAGTAAAAATGCAAGCAACGCTATCCACATGATATGGTTGCCAATAATAGGGAAAATCAATCCCAGACGATTGCCTTTAAAGAAAGCTATAATGGCTTCTACAATTAACCAAATTCCTAAAATAGTTGGAATGACAACTGGCAGCGTCACAAAGCCATAGGCAACGAGGTAAAGAGCCAAGAGAAGATTAACAATCCCTTGGAAAAGATGAGCTGGTGAGCGAAGCTCTTTTGGTACAGAGAAATAGCCTAAAATAGCTGCTATAGAAGAAACCAGTAAACCAAATGCAATCCACCAGCTGTAAGCAACAAGATTAGCTACTGGGTTTGTAAATAGGAAAAGTCCTAAAAGGACAAAAACAACTCCTGCAAGGAATAGCAGTAAACGATTAGAAAATTTCATTTCAATACCCCCTATATAGTATAGTATAGTTTGATAATAAAAATATTATACACCTTTTTAGAGGAAATGTCAATAAACAAAATGGAAAATTTGGAAGTTTCAGTCTGATTTATGAAAAGAAAATCAGTTTTTATTATTTTGAAAATAAAAAGAGAAGATAAAATTTGTCTTCTCTACATGAAAATATTGTATGGCATCAAAGCAAAAGTAACTGGCTTTACACTATTTGTAAAGATGTAATTTGATTCAAAAAGAAAAGATAGATTTAAAATGTGGGACAAATGATGGGGTAAATCAGTTATAGACAAGCAAAAAAAGCCTTGATTTACAAGGCTTTTTCCTGTTGTATTTAGATGCCCCCTACAGGGATCGAACCTGTGACCCACGGATTAAGAGTCCGCTGCTCTGCCAGCTGAGCTAAGGAGGCAAAGAAAAAAGCTGTATTGGTGCCGAAACTTCACGGTTTGTATTGAACCCGCGCAATTAAGCAGGTGGGCAACTCGCTCTAACTGAAGCTGTTTCCGTGTGAGACGGCCTACATGCTGTTAGAAGACTTTTGTTTCCCTAATAATACAAAAAATAGTCGGTCAACACTTAAGTGTGAAGTCGTACACCACAGCGTTTCTATGTTTATATAATACCACTTTTTCAAAAAAAATCAAGAGGAAAGTGCAATTTTTTGAAAAGGATTTCAGATTTTTCGCAAACGGTCGATAGCTTCCTTTCTTTGAGACAAAGCCCGTTCATATTTACCAGTATCTTCTGCTTGGAAATAGTGATGATTACGAATTTTTTCTGGTAGATAGTCTTGCTTGACCCAATTTCCAGGATAGTTGTGTGGATAGAGATAGTCTTGGGCATTCCCCAGTTCCTTGCTTCCACTGTAGTGCCCATCACGCAGGTGTCGCGGAATAGGCAAGTGCCCTGATGTTTTGAGGTCGGCAAGAGCCTTATTCATAGCTACATAGGCTGAGTTGGATTTTGGAGAAAGGGCCAAATCAATGACGACATTGGCAATGAGAATGCGGGCTTCTGGGAACCCAATCTTTTGGGCAGCATCCAGAGCAGTCACGGTGTGAATCTGAGCTTCAGGATTGGCTAAGCCGATATCTTCATAGGCGATAACAGTCAAGCGACGAGCGAGACTTGGCAAATCACCAGCCTCAATCAAGCGGGCAGCATAGTGGAGACTGGCATCCACATCTGAGCCACGGATAGACTTTTGCAGGGCTGAGAGAACATCATAGTGGCCATCTCCATCCTTATCCATAGTGATGTAGCTCTGCTGCAGGCTATTTTCCATGATGTCGAGGGTGATGTGGCGGATGCCCTTATCATTCTCAGGGGTAGAGAGAGCTGCCAAATCCAGTGAGTTGAAGGCAGAGCGAAGGTCTCCGTTTGTAGAGGTAGCAATAAAATCCAGCGCATCTTCATCTAGTTCTACTGGAAAATCAAAACCACGCTCAGGGTTACTTAGAGCTATCTGCAGGGCCTCCTTGACGTCTTGGTTAGACAGAGGTTCCAACTCAAAAATTTGAACACGGCTACGAATGGCAGGAGTGACAGAGAAGAAAGGATTTTCAGTCGTAGCGCCAATCATGATGACCAGACCACTTTCCAAGAGAGGTAAGAGGAAGTCTTGCTTGGTTTTATCTAGTCTATGAATCTCGTCTAGCAATAGGACGAGACCACCAGAGAATTTAGCCTCTTCCGCAATTTCTTGCAGTCGCTTTTTACTATCAACTGTCGCATTGAAAGTTCGAAAGGCATACTTGGTCGTTCCAGCGATGGCAGAGGCAATACTGGTCTTGCCGATTCCGGGAGGTCCGTAGAGAATCATGGAGGACAGACGATTGGCTTCCACCATGCGACGGATAATTTTT
The DNA here is from genome assembly GCF_002096495.1 of Streptococcus oralis subsp. oralis. Taxonomy (GTDB): domain Bacteria; phylum Bacillota; class Bacilli; order Lactobacillales; family Streptococcaceae; genus Streptococcus; species Streptococcus oralis_CU. The sequence goes on from NZ_NCUO01000010.1 coordinate 61,360, forward strand.
CCAGGTCCGACTAGATGCTCCTGACCGATGACCTGGTCAATGGTTTTTGGGCGCATGCGAAGCGCGAGATTGTCTGGCATAGCAGTCCTTTCTAACATGGATTTTCTGATGTATATGTGGTAAGATGGTAGTATCTATTTTAGCATATTTCCGAGCAATCGGGGCGATTAAAGAGTCGCATAGAAAGAGGACAAAATGGCAACATACGGATTTTTAGATGTTTTAGAGGAGGAGTTGGACAAGAACTTTCCCTTTGACTTTGAGATTAGTTGGGACAAGCGCAATCACGCGGTAGAAGTGAGTTTTTTACTAGAAACGCAAAATGCTGCAGGTGTGGAGATGCTGGATGAGGACGGAGAAGTTTCGTCAGACGATATCCTCTTTGAGGAAGCGGTTCTTTTCTACAATCCTACCAAGTCAACGGTTAATGCAGAAGACTATTTGACGGTCATCCCTTACCTGCCTAAAAAAGGATTTTCTCGTGAATTTTTAGCTTATTTTGCCCTTTTCCTCAAAGATACTGCCGAGGTTGGTCTGGATGCCCTTATGGACTTTTTGGAAGACCCAGAAGCAGAAGAGTTCGTCATGGAATGGAACCAAGAAGTCTTTGAAGAAGGAAAAGTCGGCTTGGAAGAAGGAGAATTTTACCCTTATCCGAGGTATTAGAAACTAGCGAGGAAGTATATGAAGAAAATAGGTTTGTCTTTTATTTCTGGTCTGTCCTTTGTTTTTTTGATGCTAGGATTTGCTTTTGGAACAATAGCCTTTAAAGAGTTAGATTTTTCGTTTGTCTTTGTTCCAGGCTACCTATTTACTTTTTTCAGCATCTATCTGATCTTCATTCTTCATGAGCTGGGACATGCAGTCTGCGGTTACCTGACAGGCTATCGACTGGTGGCTTTTGGATTAGGGAATTTTCTTCTGACCAAAAAGTCAGGCAAGTTTTCACTTAGCCGAACAGCTGTTCTCAAAAATGTTGGTGCTCAGTATATTGGATTGAAAGAAGATGAAAGTGATCAAAAAATCATCCTGATGCTTGCAGGCGGCTTGATAGTTCATCTTAGCTTGATTATATTAGCGATATTGTATGGATTTTTGACAAGAAGCTGGTATTTTGCAGCTACTTGGATTTGTCTAAATGTATCTTTTCTTCTCATCAATGCTAAGCCAGTTGGAATTACCGATGGAGCAAAAATTTGGGAATTGCTACAACATCCTGAAAATACCAAATACGCCTACCTAGTGTTGAGGCATTCTGCCCAGACCTTGCTAGCTCCTCAAGAATATGATTTGAAAGACTTTATCATGCCTGTTGATGAGGATGCGAGAGGGAGTTTTGCAGAAAGTGTTCTAATTTTTCAGGGACTGGTTTCCATATTCGATGGTCAGATAGAGACTGCCAAAAAACACTTTCAGTCTTTATTAGATAAAACAGATAATCCAATGTCTCAAACTCTTTCCCAATTATACCTTCTTCACATTGCCTTGCTAGAAGGAGATCATGAAAAAGCGGAGCAATATGCATGTAATCGAGGAGTCAAATCCTTCTTATCTCTAAAAATGACAGATACGCAGATCATTCAAGCCTGGTATCAATTTCTGGTTAAGAAAGATATGGATCAAACTGACAAGGCTATAAAGATTGCTAGAAAAAACATGAGGACCAGCCGTTTGGTGCGGGATGAGAAACGCTACTATGAAAACTGGTTAGAGGAGCTGGAAAAAGAATTAGACAAAGGAGTCTGACATGGAAATAGAAATTTCTGATTTCACAGGTTGCAAAATTGCCCTCTTTTGTGAGGATAGGATTTTAACTATCTTACGTGATGACAAATCAAACATTCCATATCCTAATACCTGGGAATTACCAGGTGGTGGCCGTGAAGGGGATGAAAGTCCTTTTGAGTGTGTTGCGCGTGAAGTCTATGAAGAACTAGGAATTCATCTAACTGGAGATTGCCTGCTTTGGAGTAAGGTTTACCCAAGTATGCTTTTTGAGGGGAAGGAATCCGTCTTTCTAGTTGGAAAGTTAAGGAAGGAACAGTATGATAAGATTGTCTTTGGCGATGAAGGGCAGGGCTATAAACTGATGAGCATTGATGAGTTTCTTGACTCAGATAAGGTTGTACCTCAGTTGCAGGATAGGGTGAGGGATTATATGGAGAGAGACTATGATTAGACTTGTCCGAGCAGGAGCAGAAGATTTAGAAACCATTATTGCCATTCAAAGAGCTAGCTTTAAGGCTGTCTATGAAAAATACCAAGATGAGTATGATCCTTATCTCGAGGATCGTGAACGAATCAAGTGGAAATTGGTTGAGCGTTCCAATAGCTATTACTACTTTGTGAAAGAAAAGGAGGAAAACATCGGATTTTTACGAGTTCAGACCAATGAGGAATTGACGGAGGCTTGGTTGGGAACGGCAGCGATTTTGCCCCAGTATCAAGGAAAAGGTTATGGTTCTGAGGGATTGAGATTACTGGAAAAGGAATTTCTAACGATTAAACAGTGGGATTTGTGTACGGTATTACAGGATGCGGGCATGGTCGCCTTTTATGAGAAAAATGGCTACCGTCAAACCCATATCGAGCCTGAAAAAGAAGGTATGGATATGGTTTACATGAAAAAATGGATTGACAAATAGAAAGGATGGTTCGGTTACATTTCTAAACTGAACCCGCCCTAAACACTGTGCCAAAAAGATAAACTCCTCATAGACACAAGCGTCTTCAGAGAGTTTCCTATTTTGGCTTTGTGTTTTACGGGCTTGGTATCTTAATGATGGAAACATGGCAAGAGTTAAAAGTAACGGTTAAGCGTGAGGGAGAGGAATTGGTTTCCAATCTCTTGATTGAGCTGGGGGCGCAAGGTGTTGCGATTGAAGACAGTATGGACTATGTGGGAAATGTTGACCGTTTTGGTGAGATTTTTCCTGAGGTTGAGCAACAGGAAGAAATCGTAGTGACAGCCTACTACCCTGAAACGGTGGATGTAGCAGTGGTTGAGGCAGATTTGCAGGCTCGATTAGCGGACTTAACCGATTTTATGGACTTAGGAGAAGTCAAGATGGGCACGACTGCCTTGGCTGAGGAAGACTGGGCAGACAATTGGAAGAAATACTATGAACCAGCTCGTATCACTCATGACTTGACCATTGTGCCGTCATGGACAGACTATGAGGCGACTGTGGGAGAGAAGATTATCAAGTTAGATCCTGGTATGGCCTTTGGGACGGGGACGCATCCAACTACTAAGATGAGCCTCTTCGCCTTGGAGCAAGTTCTTCGTGGTGGTGAAACGGTACTAGATGTAGGGACTGGTTCAGGGGTTCTTTCCATTGCTAGCTCTCTTCTTGGTGCCAAGGAAATCTTCGCCTATGACCTGGATGATGTGGCGGTTCGGGTGGCTCAGGAAAATATTGAACTTAACCCTGGTATGGAAAACATCCATGTAGCAGCAGGAGACTTGCTTAAGGGTGTTGAGATTGAAGCAGATGTCATTGTGGCTAATATCTTGGCGGATATTCTCATCCATCTGACGGACGATGCCTATCGTTTGGTAAAGGACGAAGGTTATCTCATCATGAGTGGTATTATCAAGGACAAGTGGGATATGGTGCGTGAGTCAGCTGAGTCGGCAGGTTTCTTCCTTGAAACCCACATGATGCAAGGGGAGTGGAATGCCTGTGTCTTTAAGAAGACCAAGGATATTTCCGGTGTGATTGGAGGCTAACATGCAGCAGTATTTTGTCAAAGGCAGTCCTATCTCTCCTGTCACCATTGAGGACAAGGAAACCAGCAAGCACATGTTTCAGGTCATGCGCCTGAAAGAAGGTGATAAGGTTACCTTGGTCTTTGAGGATGGTATCAAGCGCTTGGCGCGCGTGCTAGATGTGGAAAATCGTCAGTTTGAATTGGTTGAAGAATTAGCTGACAATGTGGAACTGCCAGTTCAAGTAACCATCGCATCAGGATTTCCCAAGGGAGACAAGCTTGAGTTCATCACTCAAAAAGTGGCGGAACTAGGTGCCGGCCAAATCTGGGCCTTTCCTGCCGATTGGTCCGTTGCCAAATGGGATGGCAAGAAATTGGGCAAAAAGGTTGATAAACTAGAAAAAATTGCCCTTGGAGCAGCAGAACAAAGCAAGCGGAATCTAGTACCAAGCATCAGTCTCTTTGAGAAAAAGGCAGACTTTCTAGCCCAACTTGACCAGTTTGACTCAATTGTGGTGGCTTATGAAGAATCAGCAAAAGAGGGAGAAACCGCTGCGTTTATCCAAGCAGTCTCTGGTCTTGAAAAAGGAGCCAAGTTGCTCTTCATCTTTGGTCCAGAAGGTGGCCTGTCACCTGCAGAAATTGAGAGTTTCGAAGCTAAGGGAGCAGTCTTAGCAGGACTTGGACCTCGCATTTTGCGAGCAGAAACAGCACCACTTTACGCTTTATCAGCTCTTAGCGTATTATTAGAGTTAGAGAAATAAGAGGAAGAAAATGGAACAAAAACACCGTTCAGAATTTCCTGAAAAGGAACTTTGGGATTTAACCGCCCTTTACCAAGACCGTGAGGATTTCTTGCGAGCAATCGAAAAGACTCGCGAAGATATCAACCAATTTAGCCGTGACTACAAGGGCAATCTTCATACGTTTGAGGAGTTTGAAAAGGCCTTTGCAGAATTGGAACAAATCTACATTCAGATGAGTCATATTGGTAATTATGCCTTTATGCCTCAGACGACAGACTATAGCAATGAAGATTTTGCTAATATTGCCCAAGCTGGGATGGAATTTGAAACAGATGCCAGTGTAGCCTTGACCTTTTTTGACGATGCCTTGGTGGAAGCTGATGAGGAAGTCTTGGACCGTTTGGGTGAATTACCTCACTTGACGGCAGCCATTCGTCAGGCCAAAATCAAAAAAGCCCACTATCTAGGTGCCGATGTGGAGAAGGCCCTGACCAATCTTGGCGAAGTTTTCTACAGTCCACAGGACATTTACACCAAAATGCGAGCTGGGGACTTTGAAATGGCTGACTTTGAAGCCCATGAAAAAATCTACAAAAACAGCTTTGTGACCTACGAAAACTTCTACCAAAACCACGAGGACGCTGAGGTGCGTGAAAAATCCTTCCGTTCTTTCTCAGAAGGACTTCGTAAGCACCAGAATACAGCTGCAGCAGCCTATCTAGCTCAGGTTAAGTCTGAAAAACTATTGGCAGATATGAAGGGCTATGACTCCGTCTTTGATTATCTCCTAGCTGAGCAAGAAGTGGACCGTGCTATGTTTGATCGCCAGATTGACCTCATCATGAAGGACTTTGCGCCAGTCGCTCAGAGATACCTCAAGCATGTTGCCAAGGTCAATGGTCTTGAAAAGATGACCTTTGCTGACTGGAAATTGGACTTGGACAGTGCCCTCAATCCTGAAGTGACTATTGACGACGCCTATGATTTGGTCATGAAGTCAGTAGAACCTTTGGGACAAGAATATTGTCAGGAAGTTGCGCGCTATCAAGAAGAACGCTGGGTGGACTTTGCTGCTAATAGTGGCAAGGATTCTGGTGGGTATGCGGCGGATCCGTATCGCGTGCACCCTTATGTCCTCATGAGCTGGACAGGCCGTTTGAGCGATGTCTATACCTTGATTCATGAAATTGGTCATTCTGGTCAATTCATCTTTTCAGATAATCACCAAAGTTACTTCAACGCCCACATGTCAACCTACTATGTTGAGGCCCCATCAACCTTCAATGAATTGCTTCTCAGTGATTACTTGGAACACCAGTCTGACGATCCGCGTCAAAAACGTTTTGCTCTTGCCCACCGCTTGACAGACACCTACTTCCATAATTTCATCACCCACCTCTTGGAAGCAGCCTTCCAGCGTAAGGTATATACATTGATTGAGGAAGGGGAGACCTTTGGAGCAAGCAAGCTCAACAGCATTATGAAGGAAGTCTTGACAGATTTCTGGGGAGATGCTATTGAAATTGACGACGATGCGGCACTCACTTGGATGCGCCAAGCTCACTATTACATGGGCTTGTATAGCTACACCTACTCTGCTGGCCTTGTCATCTCAACAGCTGGTTACCTTCATCTGAAACATTCAGAAACCGGAGCTGAAGATTGGCTCAATCTCCTTAAGTCAGGTGGTAGTAAGACACCGCTTGAGTCAGCCATGATTATCGGAGCGGATATTTCAACAGATAAACCACTCCGTGATACGATTCAGTTTCTGTCTGATACAGTTGACCAGATTATCGCCTACAGTGCGGAGTTGGGGGAGTAAAGAGGATTTAGGATAAGGATATGAACAGAGAATGGCTTTTTGATAAGTTACTAGAAATGTAGAGGTATTGACCATGTATCAAGAGTTACTTAGAAAAATAGCAGAAGAAAAACCGAGCTATCGTCAAGAAGAACTCCAGTGGTTACTTGATCACATAGGGGATCCCAATCCAGAGATTCGTGATGAATTGGTTTTTACTAGTTTGGCTAGAGGGATTCAGGAAGAGCTATTTACACAGGATCAATTTCATTTCATTGCTGAGGTGGTCTCATCTGATGGAGGACTAGATAAAGAGATTGATAAGATAGGCCTGTCAACACTTGAACGTTCTTTTAGGGCGCTAATTTATGCAAATCTCTTGTCTGCGGATGGTAACGAACACTCTCTTTTCTATAAAGGTTTAAAAACTGATATAAGAAATGCTATGCTATCTCAAGGTTTGTATTACCTTAAAAAAGAAAAGGATACGACAGGTTTTTCAAGTCAGTATGGTTGGGTTCACGCTTTTGCGCATGGAGCGGATCTCTTGACTGAAGTCGTTTGTCATCCAGATTTTCCTAGTAACAGAGTTTCTGAAGTATTTGATGTACTGGGTCAACTATTTAAAAGAATTACCATTCGTTTTACAAATGATGAGGACTGGCGCTTAGCGAGAGTACTTTATGAACCCATTTTGCAAGGAAAATTAGAGCAGGAACAAGTAGCTTCTTGGATAAAAACTGCTGACTTTCCGATAGAAGAAAGGGAAGATTTTTATAAATTTTCCAACTTCAGATCCAGTCTGTTGGAAGTCTATGTCCAACTTGACCAGAGAAATAGTTTACAAGATGCCTTGAAAGAAGCCATTCAATCTTTTCAGTACTAAGTCTAAGAGAGTCGTTTCATGATTTTCAAGTAACTTTCCAGTCAATTTTCTTGAAACCCTTTCCTTCTTCTGATAGACTAATACATAGTTTGAAAAAAGGAGACTTATCATGAAAAAATTTGTTGCTGAATTAATCGGTACATTTATGCTTGTGTTCATTGGAACAGGAGCTGTTGTTTTTGGAAATGGTCTTAATGGCCTTGGACACCTTGGAATTGCTTTTGCCTTTGGTTTGGCAATTGTAGTTGCAGCTTTCTCAATCGGAACTGTTTCAGGTGCTCACTTGAACCCAGCTGTTTCGATCGCTATGTTTGTAAACAAACGTTTGTCATCTTCAGAACTCGTAAACTACATCCTTGGACAAGTAGTTGGAGCTTTCCTTGCGTCAGCTGCAGTATTCTTCCTCTTGTCTAACTCAGGCATGTCAACTGCTAGTCTTGGTGAAAATGCCTTGGCAAACGGTGTCACTGTCTTTGGTGGATTCTTGTTTGAAGTCATCGCAACTTTCTTGTTTGTCCTAGTTATCATGACTGTAACATCAGAAAGCAAGGGAAATGGTGCGATTGCTGGTTTAGTAATCGGTTTGTCCTTGATGGCGATGATCCTTGTTGGATTGAACATTACTGGACTTTCAGTTAACCCAGCTCGTAGCTTGGCACCAGCTGTCTTGGTCGGTGGCGCAGCCCTTCAACAAGTATGGATTTTCATCCTTGCCCCAATCGTTGGTGGTGTTCTTGCAGCTCTTGTTGCGAAAAACTTCCTTGGAACAGAAGAATAATTGAAACTCAAAAAGCCTTGCTCCTCAGCTTGAGGAACAGGGCTTTTTCGTATGATACTCTTCGAAAATCTCTTCAAACCACGTCAGCTTCACCTTGCCGTACTCAAGTATAGCCTGCTGCTAGCTTCCTAGTTTGCTCTTTGATTTTCATTGAGTATGAGTTTAGCGGTTGTCAATTTTCTCTGGATAAAGGTCGTGTTGGAAGAGGCGTTGTTCTGCTAAGCCTTCATACTTAGTTCCAGGTCTACCGTAGTTGTAGTAAGGGTCGATTGAGATGCCACCGCGTGGAGTGAATTTTCCCCATACCTCCAAATAGCGAGGGTCTAGTAGATTGACCAAATCTTTCCCGATAGTGTTGATACAGTTTTCGTGAAAATCCCCATGGTTTCGATAGCTAAAGAGGTAGAGTTTGAGGGATTTTGACTCGACACAGAGCTTGTCAGGAATGTAGGAAATATAAATGGTCGCAAAGTCTGGTTGAGCAGTGATAGGGCACAGCGAGGTAAATTCAGGACAGTTGAATTTGATGAAATAGTCATTTTCCACATGACGATTGTCAAAAGATTCGAGGACTTCTGGTTGATAGTCAAAAATGTAGTTGGTTTCTTTGTTGCCTAGTAGGCTTAGGTTTTTCATTTCTTCTTGTTGTGACATGATTTTTTCTTTCTAATTTAAACACCACGTTGGTTATCGTAGAGGAGGGTGTGCAGTTGAGGGAGGACGCGGACATTGCCCCAGCTATCATCAGTGGCGATGCGTTCCCAGAGTTCTTTGAGGCGGTCCAGTTGGTCTTGGACAATATTGCCTGTAGCCTTGGGCTCAGGATTTCCAGCCGATAAAAAGAGGACATCTGGTTGGTAGCGCTCTTGAATCCCTTTGGCAAAGGCCAAATCGTTATCGTCAAATACAGGGATTTTAAAGGTGACCTTGTCTGGATCTAGTTGGGAAACGATAAAGTCCAAGGTCTCAAAGTTGACTTCCATCTTTGATGAAGGAGGTTTAGGACTCAGAGTGACTTGGTCGATATCTTTTAACCAATTTTGCCAGCGAGAACCTTGAGTCTCAACTGCCAGAGTGACACCACGTTCTTTGAGCTTGGTGACGAGTTGAGCCATGTTAGCTGCTAAGATTGCGGGATTTCCGCCAGATAGGGTTACATAGTCGTAGGTTCCTAATTTATCCAAGGCAGCAATAACCTCGTCAGCTGTCATGCGAGTAGGCTTCTCAGAACCATCCCAAGTAAAGGCAGAGTCGCACCAGTCGCAATGGTAGTCGCAACCAGCAGTTCGGACAAACATGGTTTTCTGCCCGATAGCACGGCCTTCGCCTTGAAAGGTAGGGCCAAAAATTTCCAGAACAGGTAGTTTGAGGACACGTTCCCTAGTCATCTAACCACTCCCGTCTAAACTCTGCAAAGGCAGTCGGAGTTTCATAGAGGCGAACGTATTCCAAACGGAGACTGCGCTCATCTGGTAACTCTTGACTCATGGTTTGGAAAATCCAGTAAACCATATTTTCAGCAGTCGTGTTCATATAAGGCAGGGTTTCATTGAGATAGCGATGATCCAAATGGGGTTCTAAGAAGTCCTTGTAGATAGCTTTGATATCTCCAAAATCGTAGGTCATGCCACGTTCATCTAAAAATCCACTGACAGCAATCTGCAGATGATAAGTGTGGCCGTGCAGGGATTTGCATTTTCCCTCATAGTGAAAGAGATGGTGGGCAGCATCGAAGGTAAACTCTTTTGAAACTAAGGTTCTGTGAGGATTGTAGACAAGAGATTCCCCAGTTTCCTGTCTGATTTCTTTGGGAGCAAAAAACATTAGCCCTCTCCTTTCTGTGAAAGATAAACATCTAAACCATGCTGACGTAGGTGGCAGGCTGGACAATCTCCACAGCCACTTCCGATAATCCCATTGTAGCAGGTCAAGGTCTTTTCACGAACGTAGTCAAAGGCACCGAGTTGGTCGGCTAATTCCCAAGTTTCAGCCTTATCTAGCCACATGAGAGGTGTTTGGATAACAAAGTCGTAATCCATGGCAAGGTTGAGGGTGACATTAAGAGATTTGACAAAGACATCCCGGCAGTCAGGGTAGCCTGAGAAGTCTGTCTCGCAGACACCTGTCACGATATCTTTAATGCCACGTTGCTTGGCAAGAACTGCTGCAAAGGATAGAAAGAGGTGGTTGCGGCCGTCAACAAAGGTATTGGGAACCTCTCCCTCTTTTTGCTCGATCTCCAGATCAGAGGTCAGGGCATTTTCAGTGATTTGTCCCAGCAGAGACATATCTAAGATGTGATGACGAATGCCTTGTTCCTTAGCGATTTCTCTAGCAACTTGAATTTCGAGATGATGGCGTTGGCCGTAGGCAAAGGTGACGGCTTCGACTGTTTCATAGTGTTCTTTAGCCCAAAAGAGGCAGGTTGTGGAATCTTGACCGCCACTAAAGACGACCAAGGCTGATTGACGTTTCATAGAACTCCTTCCAAAATGGGAAATGTTCAGAGCACGCAAAAAGCTCCCTTGAGGGGAGCTAAAAAATACCAAGTAGAGGTTTTTTTTAGCGATGGCATGTCCCAAACATCGTAATATTCTACCTACAGTCTAGCATATTTTTTGAAAAATGGCAAAGAGCAAGAAAAAAGAGACCAAATGAAGCACTTGGTCTCTCGTGTGATTAGCTCAATTCAGCAACGATGGCCTTGATTTGTTCTGCAGTATGAACACCTGCAACTTGTTTCACCACTTGGCCGTCTTTTTTGAAGAGAAGGGTTGGGATAGACATGATTCCAAAAGCACGAGCTGTGTTTGGATTTTCATCAACATCCATTTTAACGATTTTCAAGACATCTTCTGAAAGTTCTTCAGACAATTTATCCAAGATTGGACCTTGCATACGACATGGACCACACCAAGTTGCCCAGAAGTCTACCAAGACCAAACCGTCTTTTGTTTCTTGTTCAAATGTTGCATCTGTAATTGCTTTTGCCATTGTATTTCTCCTTTTTTAGTTATATTGGCTTAAATCTTTTTTCATGAGATAGAAGAAGACATCTCCATAAGTCCCATGGTAGTCCAAATCATGACCATTGTAGGTTAATTTTTGGACAGGGTAGTAGTCTGCGACGCCGATGAGGCAGGCATGTTGAGAACGTTCAAAGTCGTCATAAGATTCGAACGTTATAGTTCTTTCGTTCTTGCTGGCATCTAGATAGGTAATTTCAATCATTTTAAAAACTCCTTTGTTTAATGATGACTTTATTTTACTCCTTGTAAAAGAGAATGTCAAGAAAAATGATTGCGCACGCAACTTTTTTCTAAAATCATCTTAAATCAAGAAATCCAAACCTGTTTCCAAGCTTTCTTCGACAGCCTTCTGTAGAGAGGCCAGTGTCTTTTGCCCATCACTTGTCAGGCAGATAAAGCTAGAACGTCTATCTTGATCACAACACATGCGACTAAGTAGACCGCAATTTTTGGCTTCCAAGCGAGCCACCATCCGAGAAACAGCGCTCGGGCTCAGATGAAGTTTATCTGGCAGGTCAATCTGGCGTAGAGATTTTTCTTGGGCCAAGTCCAGATAGTAGAGCAGGTAAAACTCTTTCAAGGTCAGACTTTGGTCACTCTGCTGGGCAATGGTCTCTTCCAAGAGACCTTCAATTTCTTTCTGACGACGATTGAAATCAAACCACTTTTCCAAATAGCTCATTGCTTTCTCCTTTCTTTTCAAAGTAAAATCACAAAGTCATTACTGACTGTCTCTACAACACAAGATGATTGCGCATGCAATGATTATACTACTTTTAACTAATCCTTGCAAGAGAGAAGAATTGCGATATTTCCTTGAAATTTTCTGAAAAAAGAGTAAACTGGTATGCAAGAAGTCTATTTCGTGGAGTTTAGGATGAAATTATATGTTCAATTAATGATTCTCTTTGTGATTTCTCTAATCGGTGAGGGAATCTCTAGTTTCTTTCATCTGCCCATCCCAGGCAGTATTATCGGCTTGATTATTCTCTTTCTAGCTTTACAGTTCAAGTGGCTAAGAACCAGGCATGTCAATATGGTCGGGAATTTCTTGCTGGCCAATATGACCATTCTCTTTTTACCGCCAGCAGTGGGAATCATGGAAAAGTTTGATGTGATTGCCCCTTACCTATTGCCTATCGTTTTGATTGTCTTTTTTGCCGCGGTCATCAACATTATCCTCATTGCCCTAGTGGTTCAGTTTATCAAGAGACGATTTGAGGGAGATTATGAGAAAGGAGATGCCAAATGAGCGAATTTGTATCCAATCCTTTGTTTGGGATTGCTCTGTCTATCCTAGCTTATCTAGTGGGAATGCTGATTTACAGACGTTTTCCCCATCCATTGACAACGCCCCTGCTTTTGTCGGCTATTTTTATCATTATTTTCCTTAAGGCGACGGGGATTTCTTATCAAGATTATTACCAAGGTGGGGTTTATCTGAACAACTTGATAGTCCCATCGACAGTGGCTCTAGGGATTCCGCTTTATAAGAGCTTTCACTTGATGAAGCACCATGCGCGGAGTATTCTCTTTGGTAGTCTGCTAGCAGTAGTTGTCAACACTAGCTTCACTGCCATAGTGGCGAAAATCTTTGGCATGGATTTTTTCCTAGCCATTTCTCTCTTTCCCAAGTCAGTGACAACTGCCATGGCAGTGGGAATCACAGAAAAATTGCAAGGTTTGACGACTGTGACCTTGGTCGTCGTAGTAGCGACTGGGATCTTGACCAGTGTGATCGGACCAACCCTTTTGAAGTGGTTGAAGATTGACGATCCAGTGGCTGTCGGACTCTCCCTTGGAGGGACAGGTCATGCTGTCGGAACGGGTACGGCCTTTCGATATGGTTCTGTAGCAGGAGCCATGGGTGGCTTGGCTATCGGTGTCACCGGTATTCTCTACGTATTTGTTAGTCCAATAGTAGCCAGTTTGATATTGAGTTAAAGAAAAACCCAGCTTTCTAGCTGGGCATTTTTTATTGCAAATTAACCTTGTTTTTCAAGATATAGTAGGTTCCGAGATAGTAGATAGCTGATAAAAAGAGATCGCGCAAGATTTCTGTACTAATCATCATGTTAAGGTCATTGTCAACTCTTAAGAAGAAAGTGATATAACCAATAACGATTGAAATAACGATATAGGCTAGAATCCCCATAGCTGTTCGATACTCGTTAAAGAGTTGTCCGATAGAGATGGAGAGGTAAATGGATAAAATCCATGCGATTGACCCGACAAATAGTGATAGGGCATATAGCCAGCCGTAGCTGAGATAAGGGGAAATGAAGTTGTAGAGGGCAGTGAAGTCTTTTTCTATTGGTGTTAAGAAGATGATGATCAATATACTCAAGATAAAGACGATATAGCCTAAGATGGACCAGACAAGACCACCTAAAAGTTTTGCGATGATGATTTGGTGCTCAGAGACAGGCAAGGTCAAGGTCAAGTACCCTTGGCGGTCATAAACACTCCCCTTGAATCTTCGGATAATTAAAAAGATTGTTGCAATCCAAAGAGTGACGCTGAGTCCTCCAAAGACTAGTACTAAAAAGAAGATGAAATAAGCAGCATTGTTAGGATTGTAACTCTGGCTAAGACTGCTAATAAAAGCTCCAATCAAAACTGAAATTGCAAGTACAGCACCGTAGAGTGCCAGATACCATTTATTGACATTTTTAAATTCATAACGAACTAGATTCCAAAACATAATAATCTCCTTTGCTTAGGCTTTAAATTCCTGGCGGAAGAGCTGGTCAATTGATTCACCTGACTCGTAACGAATATCATCAACATTTCCTTGGCGGACGACTTTTCCGTCTTTGAGGAAGATGATCTCATCCAAGATTGGCTCAATATCTGAAATCAAGTGGGTTGAAATCAGCACCGTAGAAGTTGGGGAATAGTTGTTGATGATGGTATTGAGGATATAATCACGGGCAGCTGGATCCACGCCTCCGATTGGTTCGTCCAGAACGTAGAGGCGGGCTTCACGGCTCATAACCAGAATGAGTTGGACCTTTTCCTTGTTCCCTTTTGATAGTTTCTTGAGGCGACTGTTTTCATCAATACCGAGATCAGCTAACAAGTGTTGGGCTTTTTCGAGATTGAAATCCTGGTAGAAGGTTTTAAAATAGGTTAGAGCATCCTTAACCTTCATCTCTTCATTGAGGTAGGTTGTGTCTGGCAGATAGGAAACGATCGCCTTGGTAGCAGGACTTGGATCCTGTCCGTTAATGAGGACACGTCCTTTATTTGGTTGAAGGAGGCCATTGATCAGTTTGATTAGGGTTGTTTTCCCGGATCCGTTTGGTCCAAGGAGCCCGACAATCTTTCCGGCTGAGATCTCTAGTGAGATATTGTCAAGTGCCGCAGTTGCTCCATATGATTTTGTTACATTTTCAAGTGCTAGTAGTGTCATAGTCTTAAACTCCTTTAATATAGTCGCTTAATACATTTGGCAGTTCTTCTTTTTTGTAGCCAAATTGAAGCATGCAAGAGACGAATTGTTGCAGTTGCTCCTCGGAAAGTTGTTTGCGGGACTGAAGGATGAGGTCCAAATCCTCGGTGACAAATCGACCAGTTGTCCGCTTGCTGTATACAAATCCTTCACGTTCGAGGTCAGACAAGGCGCGCTGAATGGTATTAGGATTGACCCCAGCCTCGCTCGCCAAATCTCTCACGGTAGGGAGCTGTTGGTTGGGTTCCAGCTCATGGGAAACAATCTGTAGTTTGATTTTTTCCATAATCTGTAAATAAATCGGTTTTGTATTATCAAATGACCAGGACATCATAGTCTCCTTTCTTTGCCTTTATTGTTCTAATCAAATAATACAATAAAACAAAAAACTTGTCAAGTAAAAATAAGAATTGTTTTGGGAATTGCTCAAAAAATGGTATAATGAAAAGAAAACGACAAGGAGGGAAATGCATGCGTTGTCCAAAATGTGGGGCTACCAAGTCTAGTGTTGTTGATAGTCGACAAGCCGAAGAAGGAAATACCATCCGTCGAAGACGTGAGTGCGACGAGTGTCAGCATCGTTTTACAACCTATGAACGAGTAGAAGAAAGAACGCTGGTTGTCGTCAAAAAAGACGGTACGCGAGAGCAGTTTTCGAGAGATAAAATCTTTAATGGGATTATCCGCTCAGCCCAGAAACGTCCTGTTTCAAGTGATGAAATCGGCATGGTGGTCAATCGCATCGAGCAAAAACTCCGTAGTCGCAGTGAAAATGAGATCCAAAGTGAATATATTGGATCTTTAGTCATGGAAGAATTGGCGGAGCTTGATGAGATTACCTATGTTCGTTTTGCCAGTGTTTACCGTAGCTTTAAGGATGTGAGTGAGTTGGAGAGCCTGCTCCAGCAGATCACCCAGTCCTCTAAGAAGAAAAAGGAAAAATAGATGAAGCCAAATGACCGTTTTTCTTTTATAAAGAATAATCGGGTGTCGCAAGATACCTCTTCTCTGGTGCAGTGCTACCTCCCGATTATCGGTCAGGAGGCACTGAGTCTCTATCTATATGCCATTACCTTTTGGGATGGTGGGCAAAAGGAGCATCTCTTTTCCCATATCCTCAATCACTTAAACTTCGGCATGCCGACCTTGCTCCAATCCTTTAAAGTCTTATCTGCTTTGGATTTGTTGACCCTTTATCAGAAGGGGGAAACTTATGAATTGCAGCTTCATTCTCCCCTCTCCAGTCAAGAATTTCTAAGCCATTCTGTCTATAGCAGGTTATTAGAGAAAAAGATTGGGGATACAGCTGTTTCTGCTATGAAGCAGGCTCCAAGTGAGGGAGAAGCACTCTCTGTTTCTTTGAGTCAAGTCTTTCCAACCCTGACTGAAGAAGTGACACCAAGCGAGTCTAAAAGCAAGTTAAAAAACGATTTTGATTTGGAACATTTCCAGCGCCTGATGGTTCGAGATGGCTTGCGTTTTGAAAACGAGCAGGCAGATGTTTTGGAATTGTTTGCCATCGCAGATGAAAAAAAATGGACCTGGTTTGAAACCTATCAATTAGCCAAGGCGACAGCGGTGGCTCAGGTTATTTCAGTCAAACGGATGCGTGAAAAGATAGCACAAAAACCAGCATCTTCTGACTTTAGCCCCAAAGAAATGACCATTATCAGGGAAGCCAAAAATAAAACTCCCCTACAATTTTTAGCGGAAATCAAGCAAACACGTAAGGGAAACATCACCCAAAGTGAAAGAGAACTCCTTCACCAGATGGCGTCTTTAGGCTTGTTGGATGAAGTCATCAATATCGTCTTGCTTCTAACCTTTAACAAGGTTGATTCGGCTAATGTTAATGAAAAATATGCCATGAAGGTCGCAAATGACTATGCTTATCAAAAAATTCGGACAGCAGAAGAAGCTGTGCTTCGGATTCGAGAGCGTCAGCAAAAAGGGCAAGAAGATCAGAAATCGAAAACTAGCTCGACTAAGACAAATGTTCCCAAGTGGAGTAATCCAGAATACAAGAATCAAACCAGTGAGGAGACTCGTCTGGAACTAGAACGTAAAAAACAAGAAATGTTAGCCCGATTAGAAGAAGGAGGAGACTAGATGGAAAGTGTTGGCGACGTTATCAAGCGTCAGACAAGTCGTTTTCAGTATCAGGACCTAGTCCAGCAGATTATGAAAGACCCAGATGTAGCGGCTTTTATCCAGAAAGAATCCCTCAGTCCAGAGGAGTTGAATCGTAGCATCTCCAAGTTCAACCAATATATCACAGAACGGGACAAGTTTCTTCGTGGGGATGCGGACTATATAGCGCGTGGCTACAAGCCCATCTTGGTTATGAATCACGGATATGCGGATGTGTCTTATGAAGAAACACCAGAACTAATCGCGGCAGAAAAAGAGGCTGCAATTAAGAATCGTCTTAAGTTGATCAATCTACCAGCCAGTCTCAAGAAAGCGAAATTGGCTCAGATTGACCTGGATGATCTAGGACGCTTGCCGATTTTTGAGAGACTCTATTCCTTTGTTGACCTTTACCCAAGTATCCGAAAAGGCCTCTATCTTTACGGAGATTTTGGTGTTGGAAAGAGTTTCATGATGGCGGCCTTAGCTCATGACCTATCTGAAAAACGTGGTGCTTCAACAACCATTCTCCACTATCCAAGCTTTGTCATTGATGTGAAAAATGCCATCGGTGAAGGATCTGTGAAGACCTTGGTGGATGACATCAAGTTAGCAGAAGTCCTGGTCTTGGATGATATTGGTGCAGAGCAGTCGACACCTTGGGTGCGTGATGAGATTCTTCAAGTCATTCTTCAGTACCGCATGCAGGAAGATTTGCCGACCTTCTTTACTTCCAACTTTAATTTCCAAGATTTGGAAAAACATTTTGCCAAAGGAAAGAATGGAAATGACGAGACTTGGGAAGCTAGACGGGTTATGGAGCGAATCCGTTATTTGGCTGAGGAAACGAGACTAGAAGGAGAAAATCGCCGATGACAGAAACCATTAAACTGATGAAAGCTCATACTTCAGTTCGTCGCTTTAAGGAGCAAGAGATTTCTCAAGAACACTTAAATGAAATCTTGACAGCTGCTCAAATGGCGTCATCTTGGAAAAATTTCCAATCCTACTCTGTGATTCTTGTGCGTAGTCAAGAGAAGAAAGATGCCCTATACGAACTGGTTCCTCAGGAAGCCATTCGCCAGTCAGCAGCCTTTTTGCTTTTTGTCGGTGACTTGAACAGAGCTGAAAAGGGAGTAAACCTTCATACGGACACTTTCCAACCCCAAGGAGTGGAAGGTCTCCTTATCACGTCTGTGGACGCGGCGCTTGCTGGGCAAAATACCTTGCTGGCAGCAGAGAGTCTGGGATATGGTGGTGTGATTATCGGTTTGGTTCGTTACAAGTCAGAAGAAGTGGCAGCGCTTTTTAACCTACCTGACTATACCTACCCTGTTTTTGGGATTGCCCTTGGCGTGCCAGATCAACAACACGATGTCAAACCAAGACTGCCTTTGAACCAAGTGGTATTTGAAGAAGAATACCAAGAACAGCCAGTAGCAGCGATTTTGGACTATGATCAAGTACAAGCCGACTATGCTGGTGCGCGTGCGACAACCTCTTGGAGTCAACGTTTGGCAGAGCAGTTTGGCCAAGCCGAACCTAGTTCAACTCGGAAGAATCTAGAACAGAAAAAGTTATTGTAGAAAGTGAGAAAACATGGCCTTACCAACTATTGCCATTGTGGGACGTCCCAATGTTGGGAAATCAACCCTATTTAATCGGATCGCTGGTGAGCGGATCTCAATTGTAGAAGATGTCGAGGGTGTGACACGTGACCGTATCTATGCAACGGGTGAGTGGCTCAACCGTTCTTTCAGTATGATTGACACTGGAGGGATTGACGACGTTGATGCTCCCTTCATGGAACAAATCAAACACCAGGCAGAAATTGCTATGGAAGAAGCAGATGTCATCGTTTTTGTGGTGTCTGGTAAAGAAGGGATTACAGATGCGGACGAGTACGTAGCTCGCAAACTCTATAAAACCCATAAACCTGTTATCCTTGCTGTTAACAAGGTTGATAATCCAGAGATGCGAAATGATATCTATGATTTCTATGCGCTAGGCTTGGGAGAACCGCTGCCAATTTCGTCTGTCCACGGTATCGGTACGGGAGATGTACTGGATGCCATCGTGGAAAATCTACCACATGAAGTCGAAGAAGAAAATCCAGATGTCATTAAATTCAGCTTAATTGGCCGTCCCAATGTTGGGAAATCAAGTTTGATCAACGCCATTTTGGGAGAAGACCGTGTGATTGCTAGTCCAGTAGCTGGAACAACACGCGATGCCATTGATACCCATTTTATAGATGCTGATGGACAAGAGTTTACCATGATTGATACGGCGGGTATGCGTAAATCAGGTAAAGTCTACGAAAATACAGAGAAATACTCTGTCATGCGTGCCATGCGTGCTATTGACCGTTCCGATGTGGTCTTGATGGTCCTCAATGCTGAGGAAGGTATTCGTGAGTACGATAAGCGTATCGCAGGATTTGCCCACGAAGCGGGTAAAGGAATGATCATCGTGGTCAACAAGTGGGATACCCTTGAGAAAGACAACCATACCATGAAGAACTGGGAAGAAGACATCCGTGAGCAGTTCCAATACCTGCCTTACGCACCGATTGTCTTTGTTTCAGCTTTGACCAAGCAACGTCTCCACAAATTGCCTGAGATGATCAAGCAAATCAGTGAAAGTCAAAACACACGCATCCCATCAGCTGTCTTAAACGATGTGATTATGGATGCCATCGCTATCAATCCAACACCGACAGACAAAGGAAAACGCCTGAAAATCTTCTACGCGACTCAAGTGGCAACCAAGCCACCAACCTTTGTCATCTTTGTCAACGAAGAAGAACTTATGCACTTCTCTTACCTGCGTTTCTTGGAAAATCAAATCCGCAAGGCCTTTGTCTTTGAAGGAACCCCGATTCATTTGATCGCAAGAAAACGCAAGTAAGCCTTGCTTATTTTTCAATAAGAATAACTGAAAAGAAGACTAGTCTGTCTTCTTTTTTTCTATAAAATAGGTGAAAAAATCCTGTCAAATTGAATGAAAAATCTGTCATCAAAATTCAATCATTTTCCCGGCTTTTGTAACCTATTTGTAATGAAATTGCACTTTTTTTGTAAAAATCAAAATGCTATAATTCCTTAAATCAATTTTCCTTTATCAGGGAGGTTATTATGAAAAGAAGCAGATTATTTAAACATAGTTTGTTGGTTCGCTTGCTTGGACTGCTGATGGTCTTTCTCTTCTTGTCAGCATTCACAGCACCTGAAAAACCTGAGTACGGGATCTATGACCCAGATCACTATCTGACTGACGCGACAATTAGTCAGATTCGGGAATTGAATAATGTCAATAGTAAAAAATCAGAAAAAATCCAGATGGGTGTTTACGTTGTGAAAAGCCTAAATGGAGAAACAATCGAGACTGTTGCCAATGAAACAGCTAGAGCTTGGAAGATTGGCTACTCGGGAGACAATCACGGTGTCTTGATTGTGGTAGCAGTTCAAGATAGAAAATCACGGATTGAAACCAGTAATAATGTGGCCAGTAAAATCACAGACTATCAGACTCACAGATTCTTGACAACAGCACGCCCTTACTTTCAAAATGGTGACTATAACAAGGGAGTTCTCTCTATAGTAAACAATCTCAACTACATCTTCTATAGTGGATCGAGTACGACTTCTTCAAGTTCTAGAAGTAGTTACGATTATACCACCAACTCTAGTCGCTTAAGGGAACTTGAAAAGTATGCTGGTGAGAGGAGTTCTTCAAGACGTCATCGAAAAAGCAGTTCGAGTGACGGAGTTATCGGATTTGGAATTCTCATTTACTTCATCGTGATGATCATCGGATTTATATCTGGAGGTCGTGGTAGCGGTTCACATGGCGATGATTCTGGCGGTGGCTGGTGGAGCGGTGACTCATCAGATTCAGGATCCTCTTGGTCTGACTCAGGCTCCGACTCATCTGGTGGCTGGGACGGCGGTGGCTTTGATGGTGGCGGTTCGTCTGATGACTGGTGAGTGATTACATATTGCTCAAACCGATTTTTCCATGCAGTAAGGTGACTCCTTTGCAACAGTTCACTCCTTAATTAAAAATAAAAACAAAGTTTGGGAAATTGATTTAAAATCTGAGTCCTATATCAGAAAAGTTGATAAAAGAAAGTGTTAAGGTTTTGATATGAAACAAAATAAAGTAATTCTCTCAATAGTGGCGATCTTCTTTGGACTACTAGTTCTGGGAAGTTGTTCCGCAGTGACGACCTATAATGGTCTGGTTGGTGAACAGACTAAAGTGGAGCAGGCTCAGGCCGATGTCTCGACAGCCCTCCAACGTCGTTCGGACTTGATTGGTAACTTGGTGGAGTCCGTTAAAGGACAAATGAATCATGAAACCGAAGTCTTTACCAAGATTGCGGATGCTAGAGCTAAAATCGGTAGTAGCTCAGTAACTTCGGAAGAAAACCAAAAGGCTCAGGGAGAGTTGAGCTCAGCTCTTTCCCGCTTGATTTCCTTGACGGAGAATTATCCAGAACTCAAGAGCAATCAAAATGTTGAGCAACTAATGGTCGAACTTTCAGGCAGTGAAAATCGTATTTTTGTAGCACGCAAGGACTATAATAAGGTTGCAGCTGAGTACAATCAAAAGTTGAGAAGTTTTCCAACCGTGCTTTTTGCGAATATGATGAACTTTAAAGAAGCTGAAACCTTTAAAGAAACAGAAGAAGCCAAGACAGTTCCTAAGGTCGATTTTGGAACATCTTCATCCAGTCAATAAAGTGAATCAGCCTATGAATAAAGGAATTTCTCTAGTATGACTAGTGATTTCAAACTCAAACCTGGAAATCTTTTTCCAGGTTTTTTTGGTATAATAAAAGGGAAGAGACAGTGACTCAAATGGAGGTTTGCTATGGAGAAAACAAAAGCCTTTCTTGAAGCGCACTACAAGAGATATATTCTTACGATTTGCCTTCTCTGGTTCCTCATGTTTTTCCTTCCTTGGGATTGGCAAATAGGAGGAGTTTCAATTTATTATTTCGTTATGAAAAAACTCTTTGTGGTTTTTGGAGTTTTATCCATCCTATACTCGGTGTTGATTAAAAAAATCAGTCTTCTCATCTTTGGCATCATCTTTTGCTTGGCCTTCTGGATCAATCTCTTTTGGTATTTTGGCTTATTGCCAGCATTTTTGGGAAATTAAACATTAAAAATTGATGGACTAGACGAGCTTCTAGTCTTTTTTATGTTTTTTTCAAAATAGTTTGAAAAGTGAAAATGATTTTGTTGACGAGCTATCTGTATGATATAATAAGTCCCGTAAACAGAAGATTAAGGGATTTAAAAATGGCGAAAAAAGTAAAGGACTATTATGACTTGGCTTATGCTAGGGATTTGAGTCGACGGTTGCAAGAAGCGTCCGTTGCCTTTGATGGACAAAAATTTAGCTTATTGCTAGAAAAAGACTTGGAAAATTTGGAGTTTAGCCAGCGTCAAGAACTCTTGGCTAAAAGTATCAAAGATTGCCTCCCCCTATCTTATCAGGACTCTCTCAAGGTTTTTGAGAAAATTTTAGGTCCTGAGTTAGAGGGTGGTTTAGGCATGTTTTCAGAAGGGTATTGGCTTTGGCCAATCGGCAAATATGTAGAGCTATACGGGGATCAAGAATTTGAATTGAGCGCGGCCTTTAGTAAGGAACTAACCAAGCGATTTACTGGAGAATTTTCCATGAGGCCCTTACTGGCTCGCTATCCTAAGGCTACAATGGCCTTGCTGTTAGAATGGAGTCAGGATGAAAACTTGCGCGTTCGTAGACTTGCCAGCGAATGTATGCGTATCCGTCTGCCTTGGGCTAAGAGACAAACCGTCGTATTGGATTATTTTGAGGAGTTTACCACGATTCTGACCAATCTAAAGGATGATAGAGACAAGTCTATTCAAAAAAGTGTAGCCAATAATTTAAATGATTTATACAAGGAAGACCCTGATAAGTTTGAAAGGATTCTTCAAACTTGGCAAAAGGAGGAGCTAAGTCCAAGTTGTGCTTGGATCATCAAGCATGCATCTCGAACAAAAAACAAAAAAAGAGTCATAGAAGATTTATGCAAAAAAAGCTGAATTTTGACTGGTCTTTTCCGTTGTA
Source organism: Streptococcus oralis subsp. oralis (assembly GCF_002096495.1). Classification (GTDB taxonomy): domain Bacteria; phylum Bacillota; class Bacilli; order Lactobacillales; family Streptococcaceae; genus Streptococcus; species Streptococcus oralis_CU. The sequence continues at coordinate 84,009 of NZ_NCUO01000010.1, forward strand.
AATGAAGGATTCTTTCTTGAAAAATAATGGTAAATATGCTAAAATGAAAAGAACATTCTAAAATATTCAGAATTAAAAGTAAGGAAAATCATGGCTAATATTTTAAAAACGATTATTGAAAATGATAAAGGAGAACTTCGCCGTCTGGAAAAGATGGCTGATAAGGTTCTTAATTATGAGAGCCAAATGGCTGCGATGTCAGACGAAGAGCTAAAAGCAAAAACTGACGAATTTAAAGAACGATACAACAAGGGTGAATCACTTGATTCATTGCTATATGAAGCTTTTGCGGTAGTTCGTGAAGCTGCAAAACGTGTCCTTGGACTTTTCCCTTATAAGGTTCAGGTCATGGGTGGGATTGTTCTTCACCATGGTGACGTTCCAGAGATGCGTACGGGTGAAGGGAAGACCTTGACAGCGACCATGCCAGTGTACCTCAATGCCCTTGCAGGTAAAGGGGTTCACGTAGTTACAGTCAATGAATACCTAACAGAACGTGACGCGACTGAAATGGGTGAGTTGTACTCATGGCTCGGTTTGTCAGTAGGGATCAACTTGGCAGCCAAATCTCCAATGGAGAAAAAAGAGGCTTATCTTTGCGATATTACCTACTCAACCAACTCAGAGATTGGTTTCGACTACCTTCGTGATAACATGGTCGTTCGTGCAGAAAACATGGTGCAACGTCCACTCAATTATGCCTTGGTCGATGAGGTTGACTCGATTTTGATTGACGAAGCTCGTACACCATTGATCGTTTCAGGTGCCAACGCAGTTGAAACAAGCCAACTCTACCATATGGCGGACCACTTCGTGAAATCTTTGGACAAGGACGACTATATCATTGACGTTCAGTCTAAGACGATCGGTTTGTCAGATTCTGGTATTGACAAGGCTGAAAGCTACTTCAAACTAGAAAATCTCTACGACATTGAAAATGTAGCTCTTACTCACTTTATCGACAATGCCCTCCGTGCCAACTATATCATGATTCTCGATATCGACTATGTGGTTAGTGAAGAGCAGGAAATCTTGATCGTCGACCAATTTACAGGTCGTACCATGGAAGGTCGTCGTTACTCTGATGGTTTGCACCAAGCGATTGAAGCAAAAGAAGGTGTGCCAATCCAAGATGAGACTAAGACTTCAGCTTCTATTACCTACCAAAACCTCTTCCGTATGTATAAGAAATTGGCAGGGATGACAGGTACTGGTAAAACAGAAGAAGAAGAATTCCGCGAAATTTACAACATTCGTGTTATTCCAATCCCAACCAACCGTCCAATCCAACGTATCGACCACTCAGACCTTCTCTATGCAAGTCTTGATGCAAAATTTAATGCTGTAGTTGAAGATGTAAAAGCTCGTTACCAAAAAGGTCAGCCGGTCTTGGTAGGTACAGTTGCCGTTGAAACGAGTGACTTTCTTTCTAAGAAATTGGTAGCAGCAGGTGTTCCTCACGAAGTCTTGAATGCGAAGAACCACTACAGAGAAGCGCAAATCATCATGAACGCTGGTCAACGTGGCGCGGTTACCATCGCAACCAACATGGCCGGTCGTGGTACCGACATTAAACTTGGTGAAGGGGTTCGTGAGCTTGGTGGACTTTGTGTTATCGGTACAGAGCGTCACGAAAGTCGCCGTATTGATAATCAGCTTCGTGGACGTTCAGGGCGTCAAGGAGACCCAGGTGAGTCACAATTCTACTTGTCTCTTGAAGATGATTTGATGAAACGTTTCGGTTCAGAACGTTTGAAAGGTGTCTTTGAACGACTCAACATGTCTGATGAAGCCATCGAATCTCGCATGTTAACGCGTCAAGTTGAAGCAGCTCAAAAACGTGTCGAAGGAAACAACTACGACACTCGTAAACAAGTCCTTCAATACGATGATGTTATGCGTGAACAACGTGAGATTATCTATGCGCAACGCTATGATGTCATTACTGCAGATCGTGACTTGGCACCAGAAATCCATGCTATGATTCGTCGTACCATTGGACGTATCGTGGATGCACATGCACGTTCTAAGGAAGATGAAAAATTAGAAGCAATCTTGAACTTTGCTAAGTATAACTTACTTCCAGAAGATTCAATTAGCCGTTCAGATCTTGCAGGTCTGTCAGACCAAGCTATCAAAGATGAACTTTTCCAACGTGCCTTGAAAGTCTATGACAGCCAAGTTGCTAAGCTTCGTGACGAAGATGCAGTGAAAGAATTCCAAAAAGTCTTGATTCTACGTGTTGTAGACAACAAGTGGACAGACCATATCGATGCTCTTGATCAGTTGCGAAATGCTGTTGGTCTTCGTGGATATGCCCAAAACAACCCTGTTGTAGAATATCAAGCAGAAGGTTTCCGCATGTTTAACGACATGATTGGATCGATTGAATTCGATGTGACCCGTTTGATGATGAAAGCACAAATCCATGAACAAGAACGTCCGCAAACTGAACACAATATCAGTACAACTGCGACTCGTAATATTGCAGCGCAGCAGGCAAGCCTTCCTGAAGATTTGGACTTGAGCCAAATCGGACGAAATGACCAATGCCCATGTGGATCAGGTAAGAAATTCAAGAACTGTCATGGTAAGAGACAATAATATGAGATAAGATACAGGCGGATACCTGGTAAAAATCATTTTTTGCTTGGTGTCCGTTTGCTTTATAAGGAGATGAATCATGGTATTTAAAGCTAAAAGTCCTAAAATTAACATTGAAGAAGTTCGCGCCTTGTCTAAATTAGAGGGAGCGGCTCTTGCGAGAAAAAATCAACGTGATCAGGAATTGGAAGCCATCATCCGTGGGGAAGACCAGCGTATTCTCTTGGTGATTGGACCATGTTCATCTGATAACGAAGAGGCGGTTCTCGAGTATGCCAAGCGTCTATCTGCTTTGCAAGAAGAGGTCAAAGAACGTATTTTTATGGTCATGCGTGTCTATACGGCTAAACCTCGTACCAATGGAGATGGCTATAAGGGCTTGATTCATCAACCAAATGCGACAGAAGCTCCTAGCTTGATCAATGGGATCAAGGCTGTTCGTCAGCTCCACTACCGCGTGATTACCGAGACGGGAATGACAACAGCGGATGAGATGCTTTATCCTGAAAATCTTCCGCTGGTGGATGATTTGATTTCTTATATGGCTGTTGGAGCTCGTTCTGTAGAGGATCAACAGCACCGTTTTGTAGCGAGTGGAGCAGATTTTTCAACAGGATTTAAAAATCCCACATCTGGAAATCTCAATGTTATGTTTAACGGGATTTACGCAGCGCAAAATAAACAGAGTTTCCTCTTCCTCGGTAAAGAGGTGGAAACAACAGGGAATCCATTGTCCCACGCCATTCTTCGCGGTGCCTTGAATGAATACGGGAAAAATATTCCTAACTACTACTATGACAATTTGATGGATACTATTGCCCAGTATGAAAAGATGGGCTTGGAAAATCCATTTATCATCATCGATACCAATCATGACAATTCAGGTAAGCAATATATGGATCAAATCCGTATCGTTCGTCAGACCTTGATCAACCGTGACTGGAATGAGAAGATCAAAAAATATGTTCGTGGTTTTATGATTGAGTCCTATCTAGAAGATGGACGTCAAAATGAACCAGAAGTTTTTGGTAAGTCCATTACAGATCCGTGTCTCGGATGGGACAACACAGAAGCACTTGTTCGCGAAATTTACCAAACGCTAGGAGAGTAAGATGGCATTTATCGAAAAAGGTCAAGAAATTGATATTGAAGCAATCAAGGCTGCGACCCAGTTGTCACCTGAAGCCTTGCGAAAGAAAGAAGCCCGCGATAGAGAGTTGGCAGCCATCATCTCGGGTGAGGACGACCGAATCCTTTTGGTGATGGGACCTTGCTCTTCAGACAATGAGGAAGCAGTGCTTGAATATGCTCGTCGCTTAGCAGACTTGCAGAAAAAAGTTGCAGATAAAATCTTTATCGTGATGCGTGTCTATACGGCTAAACCTCGTACTAATGGAGATGGCTATAAAGGCATGATTCATCAACCAAATACCAGCGAAGCGCCTAGTCTCATCAATGGTTTGCAGGCTGTTCGTCAGCTTCACTATCGTGTGATTACGGAGACGGGATTGACAACAGCTGATGAGATGCTTTATCCGTCAAATCTCGTTTTGGTTGATGACCTGGTCAGCTACCATGCTGTAGGGGCTCGTTCAGTGGAAGACCAAGAACACCGCTTTGTAGCGTCTGGTATTGATGCTCCGGTTGGGATGAAAAATCCAACATCTGGGAACCTTGGGGTCATGTTTAATGCCATCTATGCGGCTCAAAACAAGCAAACCTTCCTTTACCATGGCCAAGAAGTGGAAACTTCAGGAAATCCTTTGGCCCACGTTATCCTTCGTGGTGCCATGAACGAATATGGTAAAAATGAACCCAATTTCTACTATGAAACCCTCTTAAATGCCATCAATCGCTATGAGACTATGGGACTTGAAAATCCCTTCATTATCATCGATACCAATCATGACAATTCTGGCAAGCAATATATGGAACAAATTCGCATTGTTCGCCAAGCCTTGCTGAATCGTGACTGGAATGAAAAGATTAAAAAGACGGTTCGAGGCTTTATGATCGAATCTTACCTAGCGGATGGTCGTCAAAACCAACCAGAGGTCTTTGGTTGCTCCATAACTGACCCTTGTCTAGGTTGGGAAAATACAGTAGCCTTGGTAGAAGAAATTTATACCACCTTAACAAAATAAGTGAAAAGGATGGAGTTGGGGGAATCTCAGCTCCTTTTATGAGTATGATAGTTGGACACGGAATTGACATCGAAGAATTGGCTTCGATAGAAAACGCAGTTACACGACGTGAGGGCTTTGCTAAGCGCGTGCTGACCCCTAAAGAAATGGAGCGTTTTGCCAGTCTCAAAGGGCGCAGGCAGATCGAATACTTGGCAGGTCGTTGGTCGGCTAAGGAGGCCTTTTCCAAGGCTATGGGAACTGGTATTGGCAAACTGACCTTTCAGGATTTGGAAGTTTTGAACAATGAACGAGGCGCTCCCTATTTTAGTCAGGCACCATTTTCAGGAAAAATTTGGCTATCTATCAGCCATACAGATCAGTTTGTGACAGCCAGTGTCATTTTGGAGGAAAATCATGAAAGCTAGTCCACATAGACCAACCAAGGCTCTGATATATCTGGGAGCTATTCGACAAAATATTCAGCAAATGGGGGCTCATATCCCTGAAGGAACGCTCAAGTGGGCAGTGGTCAAGGCTAATGCCTATGGTCATGGGGCTGTTGCCGTTGCGATGGCGATTCAGGACGATGTTGATGGATTTTGTGTTTCCAATATTGATGAAGCTATTGAACTTCGTCTGGCTGGACTTAGCAAGAAAATCCTCATTTTAGGAGTTTCTGAGCTAGAAGCTGTTTCTCTTGCTAAAGAATACGACATCACCTTGACAGTGGCAGGATTGGAGTGGATTCAAGCGCTCTTAGCTAGGGGGACAGATTTATCTGGTTTAACAGTTCACCTCAAGATTGACTCAGGAATGGGACGGATTGGTTTCCGAGATTCCAGTGAGGCAGAGCAGGCTCAAGCCTTGCTCCAACAACACGGTGCTCGTGTTGAGGGGATTTTTACCCACTTTGCGACTGCAGATGAAGCATCAGATACTTACTTTAATATCCAGTTGGAACGATTTAAAACCATTCTGTCAAGCATGAAGGAAGTGCCAGAGCTAGTACATGCCAGCAATTCTGCCACGACTCTTTGGCATGCAGAGACTATTTTCAATGCCGTCCGTATGGGAGACGCCATGTATGGTCTCAATCCAAGTGGAGAGGTCTTGGACTTGCCTTATGACTTGGCTCCAGCCTTGAGTTTGGAGTCTGCCCTGGTTCATGTCAAGACAGTTCCATCTGGAGCTTGCATGGGCTATGGGGCGACCTATCAGGCGGATAGTGAGCAAGTCATTGCGACGGTGCCAATCGGTTATGCGGATGGTTGGACACGTGATATGCAGAATTTCTCTGTCTTGGTAGATGGAGAAGCTTGCCCAATCGTTGGACGGGTTTCTATGGACCAAATCACCATTCGTTTGCCTAAGGTTTACCCGCTAGGAACAAAAGTCACCTTAATTGGCTCCGATGGTGACCAGGAAATCACAGCAACTCAGGTAGCGACCTACCGTGGAACCATTAACTATGAGGTGGTTTGCCTCCTCAGCGACCGCATTCCGAGAGAATATCATTAAAAAGAAAGGAGTGGAGCATGAATCTACACCAACCCTTGCATGTCTTACCTGGTGTGGGACCAAAGTCAGCAGAGAAATACGCCAAACTAGGAATTGAAAACTTGCAAGACCTCTTGCTCTACTTTCCTTTCCGTTATGAAGATTTCAAAACCAAGCAGGTGCTGGAGCTGGAAGATGGCGAAAAGGCTGTTCTGTCTGGTCAAGTCGTGACTCCTGCCAGTGTTCAGTATTATGGTTTCAAGCGTAATCGCCTGCGTTTTAGCCTCAAGCAGGGAGAAGTCGTTTTTGCGGTGAATTTCTTTAACCAGCCCTATCTGGCTGATAAGATAGAGTTGGGAGCAACCCTTGCTGTCTTTGGAAAATGGGACCGCGCCAAAGCCAGTCTGACTGGGATGAAGGTCCTAGCTCAGGTGGAAGATGACCTCCAACCTGTCTATCGTCTGGCTCAAGGAATCAGTCAGGCAGGGCTGGTCAAGGTCATCAAGACAGCTTTTGATCAGGGATTGGATCTCTTGATAGAGGAAAATCTTCCCCAGTCTTTACTTGATAAATACAAACTCATGTCCCGTTGCCAGGCTGTCCGCGCTATGCATTTTCCAAAGGATTTGGCAGAATACAAGCAGGCCCTTCGCCGTATCAAGTTTGAGGAACTCTTTTATTTTCAAATGCAGTTGCAGACGCTCAAGTCTGAAAATAGAGTTCAGGGAAGCGGTCTGGTTCTGAATTGGTCTAAGGAAAAGGTGACAGCTGTTAAGGAAAATCTTCCTTTTGCTCTGACCTCAGCTCAGGAAAAGAGTTTGCAGGAAATTTTGACCGACATGAAGTCCGACCACCACATGAATCGTCTCCTGCAAGGGGATGTGGGGAGCGGAAAAACGGTGGTTGCTGGTTTGGCCATGTTTGCGGCGGTGACGGCTGGCTACCAGGCAGCTCTCATGGTGCCAACAGAAATCCTTGCGGAGCAACACTTTGAGAGTTTACAGAACCTTTTTCCAGACTTGAAACTGGCTCTCTTGACAGGTTCCTTAAAAGCTGCAGAGAAAAGAGAAGTTTTAGAGACCATTGCCAAGGGTGAGGCCGACCTTATTATCGGAACCCATGCTTTGATACAAGATGGGGTGGATTATGCTCGTCTTGGATTGATTATCATTGATGAGCAGCACCGTTTTGGTGTGGGCCAAAGGCGTATTTTACGGGAAAAAGGGGACAATCCTGACGTTCTCATGATGACGGCGACGCCCATTCCACGAACCTTGGCTATCACAGCCTTTGGCGATATGGATGTTTCTATTATTGACCAGATGCCAGTAGGGCGGAAGCCGATTGTGACGCGCTGGATCAAACATGAGCAGTTGCCTCAGGTCTTGACTTGGTTAGAGGGAGAAATTCAAAAAGGTTCTCAAGTCTATGTCATCTCTCCCTTGATTGAAGAATCTGAAGCTTTGGATTTGAAAAATGCCATTGCCTTATCTGAGGAGTTGACAGCTCATTTTGCAGGAAAGGCAGAGGTTGCTCTGCTACATGGTAAGATGAAGAGTGATGAAAAAGACCAAATCATGCAGGATTTCAAAGAGCGAAAAACAGATATTCTAGTATCTACAACTGTTATCGAGGTTGGGGTCAATGTCCCCAATGCGACCGTCATGATCATCATGGATGCCGATCGGTTCGGTCTCAGTCAGCTTCACCAGCTCAGAGGTCGTGTTGGTCGGGGGGACAAGCAGTCCTACGCTGTTCTTGTAGCTAATCCCAAGACTGACTCTGGGAAGGACCGCATGCGCATCATGACAGAAACGACTAATGGATTTGTCCTTGCGGAGGAAGATTTGAAAATGCGTGGTTCTGGTGAGATTTTTGGAACTAGACAGTCAGGACTTCCAGAGTTTCAAGTGGCGGATATTATCGAAGATTTTCCTATTTTAGAAGAAGCCAGAAAGGTTGCCAGCTACATTAGTTCTATGGAAGGTTGGAAAGAGGATCCAGAATGGCACATGATTGCTCTCAACCTAGAAAAGAGAGAACATCTGGATTAAGCCTTTTCTAAGAAATCTATAAGCTAGCTTTTAGGTTTGGGTCTTATACTAGAGTCATCAAAAAGAAACGAGGACTCTCATATGACGATTAAAGTGACCTACCAAAAGAAATTTCAGACTTTCAAACTAGAGAAAGGAGCTAGCACCTATTGATAACCAAAGAGCGGAAACGCTCTTTTTATTTTTAAAACTACTTTCAGGCGATAGGTTTGAGGAAAGAGAATCTAAAATCACTTTCTATTTAGCATTCTTTCTTGCATTGCCTTCCTAGATATGCTAGAGTTATGATAGCGATTACAAAACTAAAGGAGCATGCTATGAAAAATCCAGCTTTACTAGAAGAAATCAAGACTTATAAAGGAAGGGATGAGGTTCCAGAAGACTTTGATGCTTTCTGGGATGAAGAGGTCAAAAAAGTTTCATCTCTTCCAGCCTACCAGTTGGAGGAAAGAGATTTCCACATTCCCCAAGTCAAGTGCTATGAGCTAACCTTTGAAGGAACTAATGAAGGCAAGGTTTATGCACGTGTCATCCTTCCAAAGAGTGAGGAGAAAGTTCCGTTAATCTTCCATTTCCATGGTTATATGGGACGTGGTTGGGACTGGGCTGACATGCTGGCCTTTACCGTGGCTGGTTACGGTGTTGTCTCCATGGATGTGCGGGGTCAGTCGGGCTACTCGCAAGACGGCTTGCGCTCACCACTAGGAAATACGGTGAAGGGGCATATCATCCGTGGTGCTGTGGAAGGCCGGAATCATCTCTTTTATAAGGATGTTTATCTGGATATTTACCAGTTGGTTGAAATTGTTGCCAGTCTGCCTCAGGTGGATGAGAAGCGGCTTTCTAGCTATGGTGCCTCACAAGGAGGGGCTTTAGCTTTGGTTGCAGCAGCGCTCAATCCTCGGATTCAGAAAACAGTTGCCATCTATCCTTTCTTGTCAGACTTTAGGCGAGTACTTGAGATTGGCAATACCAGTGAAGCCTATGATGAACTCTTCCGTTATTTCAAGTTCCACGATCCCTTCCATGAAACAGAGGATGAAATCATGGCGACTCTTGCCTATATCGATGTGAAGAATCTTGCCCATCGTATCAAAGGAGAGGTCAAGATGATTACGGGCTTGGATGACGATGTTTGCTATCCTATTACCCAGTTTGCGATTTACAACCGCCTAACTTGCGACAAGGCCTATCGCATCATGCCAGAGTATGCTCACGAAGCCATGAATGTTTTTGTCAATGACCAAGTCTATAACTGGCTCTGTGGCAGTGAGATTCCTTTTAAGTACGTAAGATAATGAATGAGAGAGCCCAGGAGCTCTCTTTTTATGTCCAAAACCTGAAAGTACTTTTAGAAAATTTAAAATATTAAAATATTCTTAAAAGTAAAATCTATTCTGTGGGAACACAGATATAAATATAAGACTTTATTGTATAATAAAGGAAAAGTCACTTGTGAAAGGAGGAAAAAGGCTGCCGGGTGGTTAAAAACTCGGGCTCAGCAGAAAATGGGAGAGGATTGGGAGCTCTCATTAAGTTGGATACTTTCTTGTAAAACTTGTCTCTTGAGAGACAATAAAAATTTTCAAAGAAAAAGAAAGCGCTTTATTTTATGAAAAATGAAAGGACAAACATGAATTACAAATCTTTAGATCGGAAACAGCGATACGGAATTCGAAAATTTGCAGTTGGGGCGGCATCTGTAGTGATTGGTACAGTAGTATTTGGAGCAAATCCAGTCTTAGCTCAAGAGCAAGCCAATGCAGCAGGAGCCAATACAGAAACTGTCGAACCTGGTCAAGGTTTATCAGAATTGCCAAAAGAAGCGTCCTCGGGAGATCTTGCTCATTTGGATAAGGATTTGGCTGGTAAATTGGCAGCAGCACAAGACAACGGCGTTGAGGTGGACCAAGATCACTTGAAAAAAAATGAGAGTGCAGAATCAGAAACCCCATCCTCTACGGAAACCCCTGCAGAAGAAGCAAATAAGGAAGAGGAATCAGAGGATCAGGGTGCTATTCCTCGTGACTATTACTCAAGAGATTTAAAAAATGCTAATCCTGTCCTTGAAAAAGAAGATGTTGAAACCAATGCAGCAAATGGTCAGAGAGTTGATTTATCAAATGAACTAGACAAACTAAAGCAACTAAAAAATGCTACAGTTCACATGGAGTTCAAACCAGATGCATCAGCTCCACGCTTTTACAATCTCTTCTCTGTATCCAGTGACACCAAGGAAAATGAGTACTTTACTATGTCAGTCCTTGATAATACAGCTCTTATTGAAGGGCGTGGCGCTAACGGAGAACAGTTCTATGATAAGTATACAGATGCTCCTTTGAAAGTTCGCCCTGGACAATGGAATTCTGTGACCTTTACTGTCGAACAACCGACAACGGAGTTACCTCATGGTCGAGTTCGTCTCTATGTGAACGGTGTCTTATCTCGAACAAGTCTAAAATCTGGGAACTTCATCAAAGATATGCCAGATGTTAATCAAGCTCAACTTGGATCAACCAAACGGGGCAATAAAACAGTTTGGGCATCAAACCTACAAGTACGAAACTTAACCGTTTATGATCGTGCTTTAAGCCCAGATGAAGTTCAAACACGGAGCCAATTATTTGAAAGAGGTGAATTGGAACAGAAACTTCCTGAGGGAGCAAAAGTCACTGAGAAAGAAGACGTCTTTGAAGGTGGTAGGAACAATCAACCAAATAAAGATGGTATCAAGAGTTATCGTATCCCAGCTCTTCTCAAGACGGATAAAGGAACGCTGATTGCTGGAACGGATGAAAGACGTTTGCACCATTCTGACTGGGGAGATATTGGGATGGTTGTTCGTCGCAGCTCAGATAATGGGAAAACATGGGGAGACCGAATCGTAATCTCAAATCCTCGTGACAATGAGCACGCTAAACATGCAGATTGGCCATCTCCAGTTAATATTGATATGGCCTTGGTGCAAGACCCTGAAACAAAGAGAATTTTTGCAATTTACGACATGTTCCTTGAAAGTAAGGCAGTATTTTCATTGCCGGGACAAGCTCCGAAAGCTTATGAACAAGTGGGAGATAAAGTTTATCAAGTTTTATATAAGCAAGGAGAATCAGGTCGCTATACGATTCGAGAAAACGGAGAGGTTTTCGACCCTCAAAATAGAAAGACAGATTATCGTGTTGTCGTTGACCCTAAAAAACCAGCCTACAGCGATAAGGGAGATTTGTATAAAGGGAATGAGCTAATCGGAAATATTTATTTTGAGTATAGCGAGAAGAATATTTTTAGAGTTTCCAATACCAACTACCTATGGATGTCCTACAGTGATGACGATGGGAAGACTTGGTCTGCACCAAAAGATATTACTCATGGGATTCGGAAAGATTGGATGCACTTCCTAGGAACTGGACCTGGTACGGGGATTGCCTTGCGTACAGGACCTCATAAGGGAAGACTGGTGATTCCAGTTTATACAACAAACAACGTTTCCTATCTAAGTGGTTCTCAATCATCTCGTGTAATTTATTCAGATGATCATGGAGAAACATGGCAAGCAGGGGAAGCAGTTAACGATAACCGCCCAGTAGGCAACCAAACCATTCACTCTTCAACCATGAATAATCCAGGCGCCCAAAATACGGAGTCAACTGTTGTTCAGTTGAATAATGGGGATCTCAAGCTCTTTATGCGTGGGTTGACTGGTGATCTTCAGGTTGCGACCAGTCATGATGGGGGAGCAACGTGGGATAAGGAAATCAAACGTTATCCTCAAGTAAAAGACGTTTATGTTCAAATGTCCGCTATTCACACCATGCATGAAGGAAAGGAATACATTCTACTTAGCAATGCTGGTGGTCCTGGACGCAACAATGGTTTGGTTCACCTGGCCCGTGTTGAGGAGAATGGTGAGTTGACATGGCTGAAACACAATCCTATACAAAGTGGTAAGTTTGCTTACAACTCACTCCAAGAACTCGGAAATGGCGAATATGGTTTGCTTTATGAACATGCGGATGGCAATCAAAACGATTATACTTTATCCTATAAGAAATTCAACTGGGATTTCTTAAGCAAAGACAGAATTTCTCCTAAAGAAGCAAAAGTAAAATATGCCATCCAAAAATGGCCAGGTATTATCGCCATGGAGTTTGATTCGGAAGTATTGGTAAACAAGGCTCCGACCCTTCAATTGGCAAATGGCAAGACAGCAACCTTTATGACTCAGTACGATACAAAAACTCTCTTATTCACAATAGACCCAGAGGATATGGGTCAAAGGATTACAGGTCTAGCTGAGGGTGCAATTGAAAGCATGCACAATTTACCAGTTTCTTTAGCTGGCTCTAAACTAAGCGATGGTATTAATGGTAGTGAAGCTGCTATCCATGAGGTGCCGGAATACACAGGTGGTGTCAATGCTGAGGAAGCAGCGGTTCATGAAGTTCCGGAGTATACAGGTCCAATGGCAACAGTAGGTGAAGAACCAGCTTCAACAGTAGAAAAAACAGAATTCACTGGTGGTGTCAATGCTGAGGCAGCCCCAGTGGCAGAGATACCAGAGTACACCGGTCCATTATCAACAGTAGGCGAAGAACCAGCGCCAACGGTTGAAAAGCCTGAATTTACAGGTGGGGTCAACGCTGTTGAAGCGGCAGTCCATGAACAGCCAGAGTTTAAAGGTGGTGTCAATGCAGTTCTAGCAGCCTCAAACGAGCTTCCGGAATATAGAGGAGGTGCTAACTTTGTCTTGGCAGCTTCAAATGACCTGCCAGAGTATAAGGGTGGTGTCAATGGTGCTGAGGCAGCAGTCCTTGAAGTGCCAGAGTACAAGGGAGACACCAATCTAGTATTAGCAGCTGCAGACAACAAACTGTCTCTAGGCCAAGATGTGACCTATCAAGCGCCAGCAGCTAAACAAGATGAACTTCCAAATACGGGAAGCAAGGAAACAAGCTCACTGGTTTCCCTTGGTCTTGCAGGTGTTCTTTTATCCTTGTTTGCATTTGGCAAGAAGAGAAAAGAATAATAGGCAAGAGCTATTTGAATAAGTCTCAGGAGAGATAGCAGGTTTTTCAGCCTGCTATCTTTCTTTATTAAATTCGGCTTGATTCAAAATCATAAGAAGTCTGAAACTACTTTCAGGATAGTCTGTTCTATAAAATAGTTTTGAAACTGAAATCTATTCTATCACAACCTATTGAAAGCGCTTAACAAATGATATATAATAAGCCCATAAGAACAAGAAAGGGAGGAAAGAGGATGCCACAGATCAGCAAAGAAGCCTTGATTGAACAAATTAAAGATGGAATCATTGTCTCTTGCCAGGCACTTCCTCACGAACCGCTTTATACAGAAGCGGGAGGAGTCATTCCCTTGCTAGTCAAAGCGGCTGAGCAAGGTGGAGCAGTCGGTATCCGAGCAAACAGTGTTCGCGATATCAAGGAGATTAAGGAGGTTACGAAACTCCCGATTATCGGGATTATCAAACGTGACTATCCGCCACAGGAGCCTTTCATTACAGCTACGATGAGAGAAGTTGATGAACTGGCTGAACTAGACATCGAGGTCATTGCTCTGGATTGTACCAAACGTGAACGTTACGACGGTTTGGAAATTCAGGACTTTATCCGACAAGTCAAAGAAAAATATCCGCATCAACTCTTAATGGCTGATACTAGCACGTTTGAAGAGGGTATAGCAGCAGTTGAAGCCGGAATTGATTTTGTTGGAACAACCCTATCAGGTTACACCTCTTATAGTCCGAAAGTGGATGGTCCAGACTTTGAACTAATCAAAAAACTTTGTGAAGCAGGAGTGGATGTCATCGCTGAAGGGAAAATTCATACACCAGAACAAGCCAAACAAATCCTTGAATATGGGGTTCGAGGCATCGTTGTTGGTGGAGCGATTACTAGACCAAAAGAGATCACGGAACGCTTTGTTGCCGGTCTTAAATAACACAATCTCAAAACAGAGGAGAGTGGTTGATGCGTCGGACGAAATGAAAACGTATACAAATATAAACTTGCTCATTATCCAATATGGATACGCTTATCAATTAGGAGAATACAGATGAAATTTAGAAAACTAGCTTGTACAGTACTTGCGGGTGCTGCGATTCTTGGCCTTGCTGCTTGTGGTAACTCTGGTGGAAGCAAAGATGCTGCAAATTCTGGTAGCGATAGCGGAAAAACAGAAATCACTTGGTGGGCATTCCCAGTCTTCACACAAGAAAAAACTGGTGACGGTGTTGGAACTTATGAAAAATCAATCATCGAAGCTTTTGAAAAAGCAAATCCAGATGTAAAAGTGAAATTGGAAACCATCGACTTCAAGTCAGGTCCTGAAAAGATCACAACAGCCATCGAAGCAGGAACAGCGCCAGACGTACTCTTTGACGCACCAGGACGTATTATCCAATACGGTAAAAATGGTAAATTGGCTGAGTTGAACGACCTCTTCACAGACGAATTCGTCAAAGATGTCAACAACGAAAACATCGTGCAAGCAAGTAAGGCTGGAGACAAAGCTTACATGTATCCAATCAGTTCAGCTCCATTCTACATGGCTATGAACAAGAAAATGTTGGAAGATGCTGGAGTTGCAAACCTTGTAAAAGAAGGTTGGACAACTGATGACTTTGAAAAAGTTTTGAAAGCGCTTAAAGATAAAGGCTACACTCCAGGTTCATTGTTCAGTGCTGGTCAAGGGGGAGACCAAGGAACACGTGCCTTCATTGCAAACCTTTACGGTGGTTCTGTAACAGACAAAGACGTAACTAAATATACAACTGACGATCCTAAATTCGTCAAAGGTCTGGAAAAAGCGGCTAGCTGGATCAAAGATGGTTTGTTGAACAATGGTTCACAATTTGACGGTGGAGCAGACATCCAAAACTTTGCCAACGGTCAAACTTCATACACAATCCTTTGGGCACCAGCTCAAAACGGTATCCAAGCGAAACTCTTGGAAGCAAGTAAGGTAGACGTGGTAGAAGTACCATTCCCATCAGACTCTGGTAAACCATCTCTTGAATACCTTGTAAACGGATTTGCAGTATTTAACAACAAAGACGATAAGAAAATCGCAGCTGCTAAGAAATTCGTTCAATTCATCGCAGATGACAAAGAATGGGGTCCTAAAGACGTAGTTCGTACAGGTGCTTTCCCAGTTCGTACTTCATTTGGTAAACTTTATGAAGACAAACGTATGGAAACAATCAGTGGCTGGACTAAATACTACTCACCATACTACAACACTATCGATGGATTTGCTGAAATGAGAACACTTTGGTTCCCAATGTTGCAATCTGTATCAAATGGTGACGAAAAACCAGCGGATGCTTTGAAAGCCTTCACTGAAAAAGCTAACGAAACCATCAAAAAAGCTACAAAACAATAAGCACTAAGTCAGATTGATTCCCCCCTTTTCCCTGTGCACTATGGTGTAAGAAAAGGGGGACTTTTATTTGAAATGGTAGGAACTGTCACGAAATTAAAATGAAGTTCTTACATAAGCGAATCTTAAAAAATTTCATTTTGGTTTTAAAACAGTTCAAGAAAATCAAAAACTATTCTATTTGAAAGAGAGGTGCCGACTGTGAAAGTCAATAAAATTCGTATGCGGGAAACAGTGATTTCCTACGCTTTCCTAGCACCAGTGTTATTCTTCTTTGTCATCTTTGTCTTGGCTCCTATGATTATGGGATTCATTACAAGTTTCTTTAACTACTCCATGACTAAATTTGAGTTTGTGGGCTTGGACAACTACATTCGTATGTTTAAAGATCCTGTCTTTATGAAGTCTTTGATCAATACCGTTATCCTGGTTATTGGATCTGTTCCGATTGTGGTTCTCTTCTCGCTCTTTGTAGCATCTCAAACCTATCATCAAAATGCCATTGCCCGTTCTTTCTATCGTTTCGTCTTCTTCCTTCCTGTAGTTACAGGTAGTGTTGCCGTAACGGTTGTATGGAAATGGATCTATGACCCACTATCAGGGATTTTGAACTTTGTCCTTAAGTCAAGCCACATCATCAGCCAAAATATTTCTTGGCTTGGTGACAAAAACTGGGCTTTGCTAGCGATTATGATTATCCTTTTGACAACATCTGTTGGTCAACCGATTATCCTTTATATCGCTGCTATGGGAAATATTGATAACTCACTAGTTGAAGCAGCGCGTGTTGACGGTGCGACTGAGTTCCAAGTGTTCTGGAAGATCAAATGGCCTAGCCTCCTTCCAACAACTCTTTACATCGCGATTATTACAACCATCAACTCTTTCCAATGTTTCGCCTTGATTCAGTTGTTGACTTCTGGTGGTCCAAACTATTCAACAAGTACCTTGATGTACTACCTTTACGAAAAAGCCTTCCAATTGACAGAATACGGCTATGCAAATACCATCGGTGTCTTCTTGGCAGTGATGATTGCCATTGTCAGCTTTGCTCAATTCAAGATCCTCGGAAACGACGTAGAATACTAAAGAAAGGAGACAGTTATGCAACCTACACAAAAGAAACCTTTAACAGCTTTCACTGTTATTTCAACGATTATCTTGCTCTTGTTGACCGTACTGTTCATCTTTCCATTCTACTGGATCTTGACAGGGGCCTTCAAATCACAACCTGACACCATTATGATTCCGCCACAGTGGTTCCCTAAAATGCCAACCATGGAGAATTTCCAACAACTCATGGTGCAAAACCCTGCTATGCAGTGGATGTGGAACTCTGTATTTATCTCACTGGTAACCATGTTCTTAGTCTGTGCAACCTCTTCTCTAGCAGGTTATGTCTTGGCTAAGAAACGTTTCTATGGTCAACGCATCCTCTTTGCAGTCTTTATCGCTGCTATGGCACTTCCAAAACAAGTTGTCCTTGTACCATTGGTACGTATCGTTAACTTCATGGGAATTCACGATACTCTTTGGGCAGTTATACTGCCTTTGATCGGATGGCCATTTGGGGTCTTCCTCATGAAACAGTTCAGTGAAAACATCCCAACAGAATTGCTTGAATCAGCTAAAATAGACGGTTGTGGTGAGATCCGTACTTTCTGGAGCGTAGCCTTCCCTATCGTGAAACCAGGATTTGCAGCCCTTGCAATCTTTACCTTCATCAATACTTGGAACGACTACTTCATGCAGTTGGTTATGTTGACTTCACGTCAAAACTTGACTATCTCACTCGGGGTTGCGACCATGCAGGCTGAAATGGCAACCAACTATGGTTTGATCATGGCGGGTGCAGCTCTTGCAGCCGTGCCAATCGTAACGGTCTTCCTTGTCTTCCAAAAATCCTTCACTCAAGGGATTACTATGGGAGCGGTTAAAGGTTAAGACCTTGCGAAAATCGAATTTAAACGACGTTAGCGTTACCTTGCCATACTTAAGTATTGCCTGCGGTTAGCTTTCTAGTTTGTTCTTCGATTTTCATTGAGTATAAGAGAATACAGAGTTATAAGTGTCTACAAAATGGAGAGTATGCAGTTACTTCGTGAAGTTTTGTCAGACACTTATAAACTTAAGAATGAACTCTTTTCATGATACTAGTTAGAGTAGGTTCGTTTTATGATGGCTATTTCCCGCTTTAGTTGTATCTAAGATAAACATCTTACGCTTATCTTAGACGGAATTTTTGAGACTGACGATGAAGGAGTGAAAGGCTCAAAAATTAGGAATGAAATTCCGAAGGAATTTGCTTCCGTCCGCACTATTACAGGGAAATAGAGAAGGAACATTCGAAACTGAAAACTAGTAACTATCAGAAACGAAGGAAACAGTATGATTTTTGACGATTTGAAAAACATCGCCTTTTACAAGGGAATCCATCCTAATCTAGACAAGGCTATCGACTATCTCTATCAGCACCGTAAGGATTCTTTCGAACTCGGTAAGTATGAGATTGACGGGGACAAGGTCTTTCTAGTTGTTCAGGAAAATGTCCTCAATCAAGCTGAAAATGATCAATTTGAGCATCATAAGAACTATGCAGACTT
Organism: Streptococcus oralis subsp. oralis; assembly: GCF_002096495.1. Classification (GTDB taxonomy): domain Bacteria; phylum Bacillota; class Bacilli; order Lactobacillales; family Streptococcaceae; genus Streptococcus; species Streptococcus oralis_CU. Next base: position 102,291 of record NZ_NCUO01000010.1, read on the forward strand.
GCATTTGCTAGTAGAAGGACATGAATATTCGAGCTACGGTTCACGTATCAAAGACGAAGCAGTAGCATTCGACGAAGCGAGCGACATTGGCTTTGTCCATTGTCATGAAAAATACCCACTCTTGTTGGGCTATCACAATTTTGCAATTTTCTTCCCAGGAGAACCACACCAGCCAAATGGCTACGCGGGTATGGAAGAAAAGGTTCGCAAATATCTCTTTAAAATTTTGATTGATTAAAAGAATCAGGAGGAGCAAACATGTCACAAAAAGGAGTAAGCCTTATCAAGGCAGCATTTGATACAGATAATTTTCTCATGCGTTTCAGTGAGAAGGTCTTGGATATCGTGACAGTCAATCTTCTTTTTGTCGTCTCTTGTTTGCCCATCGTAACGATTGGAGTGGCGAAAATCAGCCTCTACCAAACTATGTTTGAGATTAAGAGAAGCAGGCGAGTACCAGTCTTTAGAACTTATATAAGGGCCTTCAAGCAAAATCTGAAACTGGGACTTCAGTTGGGTCTGTTAGAGTTGGGCATTGTGTCATTAAGCCTTCTAGACCTCTATCTCTTCTGGGGCCAGACTGCTTTGCCTTTCCAGATTGTGAAAGCTATTTGTTTGGGGATTCTCATCTTCCTCACTCTCGTGATGCTGGCTAGCTATCCCATCGCTGCGCGCTATGATTTGTCTTGGAAAGAAGTGCTACAAAAAGGGCTTATCTTGGCAAGTTTTAACTTTCCTTGGTTCTTCCTCATGTTAGCCATTCTCTTTCTCATTGTGATGGTTCTTTATCTATCCGCCTTCACTCTCCTTTTGGGTGGATCAGCCTTTATCCTCTTTGGCTTTGGTTTGCTAGTCTTTCTCCAAGCAGGATTGATGGAGAAAATCTTCGCCAAATACCAGTAGGATGACTTGTTTCTGAAACTACTTTCAATCGTTACAGTTTCTAAAATACAAGTAGAAACTAAAATCTAAGTGTATATAAGATATTGAAAGCGATTTTCACAAGGTGTATACTAAACTTGTAAAGAATAGAACTGCTCTCAGCAGAAAAAAGAAATCTTAGGAGAAAATCTATGTCAGATTTAAAAAAATACGAAGGTGTCATTCCAGCCTTCTACGCATGTTATGATGATCAAGGAGAGGTAAGTCCAGAGCGTACGCGTGCCTTGGTTCAATACTTCATTGATAAGGGAGTTCAAGGTCTCTATGTCAATGGTTCTTCTGGTGAATGTATCTACCAAAGTGTGGCAGATCGCAAGTTGATTTTGGAAGAAGTCATGGCAGTTGCCAAGGGCAAATTGACTATCATCGCTCACGTAGCTTGCAACAATACCAAAGATAGTATGGAACTTGCTCGCCACGCAGAAAGCTTAGGAGTAGATGCCATTGCAACGATTCCACCGATTTACTTCCGTTTGCCAGAATACTCAGTTGCTAAATACTGGAACGATATCAGTTCTGCAGCTCCAAACACAGACTACGTTATCTACAACATTCCTCAATTAGCAGGTGTTGCTTTGACTCCAAGTCTCTACACTGAAATGTTGAAGAATCCACGTGTTATCGGTGTTAAGAACTCTTCTATGCCAGTTCAAGATATCCAAACCTTTGTCAGCCTTGGTGGAGAAGACCACATCGTATTCAATGGTCCAGATGAACAGTTCCTAGGTGGACGACTCATGGGTGCCAAAGCTGGTATCGGTGGTACTTATGGTGCTATGCCAGAACTCTTCTTGAAACTCAATGAGTTGATTGCTGAGAAAGACTTGGAAACAGCGCGTGAATTGCAATACGCTATCAACGCAATCATTGGTAAATTGACTGCTACACATGGAAATATGTACGGTGTCATCAAAGAAGTCTTGAAAATCAATGAAGGCTTGAACATTGGTTCAGTTCGTTCACCATTGACGCCAGTGACTGAAGAAGATCGACCAGTTGTAGAAGCAGCAGCGCAATTGATTCGTGAAACCAAGGAGCGCTTCCTCTAATCCATAAGGAGGTATTTATGACACACTACGTTGCAATTGATATCGGTGGAACCAATATCAAATATGGTTTGATTGACCAAGAAGGCCAACTTGTTGAATCGCATGAAATGCCAACTGAGGCGCATAAGGGTGGTCCTCATATCTTACAAAAGACAAAAGATATCGTAGCCAGCTATTTAGAAAAAGGCTTAGTTACAGGTGTTGCCATTTCTTCGGCAGGGATGGTAGATCCTGATAAGGGGGAGATTTTCTACGCTGGACCTCAGATTCCCAACTATGCAGGAACCCAGTTCAAGAAGGAAATCGAGACGAGCTTTAATATCCCTTGTGAAATTGAAAATGATGTCAACTGTGCAGGTCTAGCTGAGGCAGTATCTGGTTCTGGAAAGGGAGCGAGTGTCACTCTTTGCTTGACCATTGGAACCGGTATCGGTGGTTGCTTGATTATGAATGGGAAGGTCTTCCATGGATTTAGCAACTCAGCTTGCGAAGTTGGTTATATGCACATGCAGGATGGAGCTTTTCAGGATCTTGCTTCTACGACAGCCTTGGTAGAATATGTGGCAGCAGGTCACGGAGATCCAGTTGACCAGTGGAATGGCCGACGCATTTTCAAGGAAGCTACCGAAGGAAACAAGATCTGTATGGCTGGGATTGACCGCATGGTAGACTATCTAGGAAAAGGTCTGGCAAATATTTGCTATGTTGCCAATCCAGAAGTGGTCATTCTTGGTGGCGGTATCATGGGGCAAGAGGCTATCCTCAAACCAAAGATTCGCACAGCCTTGAAGGCGGCCTTGGTACCAAGCCTAGCTGAAAAAACACGATTAGAATTTGCCCATCACCAAAATACAGCAGGGATGTTGGGAGCCTATTATCATTTTATACTCAATGAAAATCAAAGAGCAAAGTAGGAAGCTAGCCGTAGGCAGTACTTGAGTACGGCAAGGTGAAGCTGACGTGGTTTGAATTTGATTTTCGAAGAGTATCAAAACAAAACAATCCTAGTTTGGAATTATAGAATTAAGAAAAACACTGAATCACTACTTGAGTGAAAACTGTTTTGCTTAATTCTTTTTTTATTGAAAAATTTAAGCTAAAGGAGGTAATCGTGAGAAACTAGGAGAAAATAACCACCTTGTATGAAATGTTGAAGCGAGAGCAATTCTATCATCAAATTCAACTAGTGTTTAGCTTGAGTAAATGGGAAAATGTGGAAAAATGATATAATGAGATGGACGAAAAATTAACAAATTAAAATTTCTAGAGGTGAGAGAAGTGTGGCAACACATCCAACTTAAATCGAAATACTATAAAATTACGAGGAGATTGTAAGATGAGTAATTATATAAAATTAAATGAAGATAGATGGAATAATGTAAAAAATGACTATACTGAGCCATTGACACAGGAAGAATTAGAAGAAGTTAGAAAGCATCCAATTTCTGTCGCCTTAACTGTGGGGAAAAAAGTTCCGACAGAATGGTTTGAAAAAGCCAAGGGAAAAAAGATATTAGGTTTAGCTTGTGGTGGTGGACAGCAGGGTCCCGTTTTTGCTGCAAAAGGTTATGATGTCACCATCATGGATTTTTCTAAATCACAATTAGAAAGAGATGAAATGGTTGCAAAACGAGAAGGCTTAAAAATCAATACCGTTCAAGGCGATATGACAAAAGCATTTCCATTTGAAGATGAAACTTTTGATATTGTTTTTAATCCGGTTTCAAATGTATACATAGAAGATTTAGAAAACATGTATAAAGAAGCCTCTCGCGTATTGAAAAAGGGTGGACTCTTAATGGTCGGATTTATGAATCCTTGGATTTACATGTATGATGCTGACATTGTATGGGATAAACCCGATGAGGAGTTACTTTTAAAGTTTTCAATCCCTTTTAATTCAAAAGAGCTTGAAGAGGAAGGCAAAATCACCATCAATCCAGAATATGGATATGAATTTAGCCATACCTTAGAAACACAGATTAGAGGACAACTAAAAAATGGTCTCGCTATGATCGATTTTTATGAATCGTGTGACAGAAGACATCGATTATCACCTTATGGAAATGACTATATAGCTACACTTTGCATTAAACTATGATATTATAGAACGTACTTCTGAAGAATAGCTCGTTTTATTTTACGATTAGAATTTGCCCATCACCAAAATACCGCAGTGATGTTGGGTGCCTATTATCATTTCAAAACAAAACAATCCTAGTTTGGTCCAACCAAACTAGGATTTTCTAACACGTTTTTGTCTACGATAGCCGTTGAGTTTTTTATTTTCCCAATAGCTGTTAAAGATTTTTTCCTTGCTCTCGCGATTGATTTCCAAAAAGTAGGCATAAATCAAATCTATTAAAATGAGCATAGGGAGTTGAGCGGAAATACGCTGTATGTAAGAAGATTGACTATGGCTTGCCACAAGGACTGTTTCGGTATAGGCCTGACTGTTTTTGTTTGGAGCGCTGGTAAAGAGAATGGTCTTGGCCCCCATTTCCTTGGCATCCAACAAACTATCGAGGACGGATTGGGTAGTGCCTGATAGGGAAAAACCAAGTACCAGACAATTTTCATCCATGATACTAGTCGTCCAAGCAAAGCCATCCTGATCGGTCAAAGCTTCACAGACAACACCTAGACGCATAAAGCGCAGTTTCATCTCACGGGCAATCAGACCAGAACTTCCCGTCCCGAAAAAGTAAACTCGTTCAGCGTCATCGATTAATTGGGCAACTCGTTCCAGTTGTTCTTCGTCAATCAAATCCTGTGTTTGTTCTCGCATGATACTGTAGCTTCGCAAAACACGTTTGGTCAAGGGACTGTGTTTGTGTGAATGAGTGTCCGGTTTACTAGCCTGATGCTGATATTGAAAGACAAATTCTCGGTAGCCTGTAAAACCACACTTTTTGGCAAAGCGGGTCAAGGCTGCTTGGGAGATATGTAATTTCTGGGTAACTTGCTGAGAAGAGAGATCATCTTGGATCGTTTCAGCTTGTAAAAAATAGCGAGCGATTTCTTGCTCGAGCTCGGTTAATTCTTCAAAATGGAGGTCGATTATGGTTGCGATATCTGGCTTGTTCATGAGGCTCCTTTTTATGAGTCAAAGTCTTAAAGGTTAACGCTTTCCTAACTATTACTATCATTATATCATAGAAAATAGGATAACTAAATAAAAAGGCATTTTCAATTAAAAGTCAAAAAATGCTTCGACTTTTCCAAGAGTTTCTCCGTAAAATATGGTACAATGAAATGTACTGAGATTCACCTATTTACTCTATTATTTTAGGAAAAATAAAGGTGGAAATCGGGAATTTTTCTAGAAAAGAGTCTTAGTTGTATGAGAAAATTTAATAGCCATTCGATTCCGATTCGGCTTAATTTACTATTTGCGATTGTCATCCTGCTCTTTATGGCCATTATTGGTCGTTTGTTATACATGCAGGTACTCAATAAAGATTTCTATGAAACAAAATTGGCCTCAGCCAGCCAAACAAGGGTAACAACCAGTTCAGCTCGTGGACAGATCTATGATGCGGTAGGGAAACCCTTGGTAGAAAATACTGTCAAGCAAGTTGTTTCTTTCACACGAAACAATAAAATGACAGCAGCTGAATTGAAGGAGACAGCCAAGAAACTTCTCACATATGTAAATGTAACTTCCCCAGATCTGACAGATCGACAGATTGCAGACTACTACTTGGCGGACCAAGATATATACAAAAAAACAGTCGAATCCTTACCAAGCGATAAACGCCTGGATTCAGATGGGAATCGTTTATCAGAAGCGACACTTTACAATAATGCGGTTGAAAGCATTGACGTGAGTCAACTTAATTATACAGATGACCAGAAAAAGGAAATCTATCTCTTTAGTCAGCTCAATGCTGTTGAAAATTTTGCAACGGGAACCATTTCTACGGATGCCTTAGATGATACCCAAGTTGCTCTCGTTGCATCAGCGTCCAAGGAATTACCAGGTATCAGCATTTCAACCTCATGGGATCGTAAAGTATTGGATACATCTTTATCGACGATCGTTGGTAGCGTTTCAAATGAAAAGTCAGGACTTCCAGCAGAAGAAGTTGATGCCTATCTCAAAAAAGGCTATTCTCTCAATGACCGAGTGGGAACTTCCTATCTTGAAAAGCAATATGAAGATGTTCTTCAAGGAAAACGCTCCGTCAAAGAAATCCACCTCGACAAACACGGAAATATGGAAAGTGTGGAAAATGTTGAAGAAGGAAGCAAAGGAAACAACATCAAGTTAACGGTTGACCTAGCTTTCCAGAATGGTGTGGATGACCTACTCAAGAGCTACTTCAACTCAGAGTTGGGTAACGGTGGAGCCAAATATTCTGAAGGGGTTTACGCCGTAGCCCTCAATCCTAAAACCGGTGCAGTTTTGGCCATGTCAGGTGTCAAGCATGATGTCGAATCCGGTAAATTAAGTTCAGATTCGCTTGGAACGATAACCAACGTCTTTGTGCCAGGATCTGTCGTTAAGGCAGCGACCATCAGCTCTGGTTGGGAAAACGGAGTCTTGTCAGGTAATCAAACCTTGACAGACCAGCCGATTGTTTTCCAAGGTTCGGCCCCTATCAATTCATGGTACACCTTGTCCTATGGCTCTTTCCCTATCACAGCAGTTGAGGCTTTGGAATACTCTTCTAATACTTACATGGTTCAAACTGCGCTAGGAATCATGGGACAAACCTACACACCAAATATGACAGTCGCAACGGGACAGTTAGAGACTGCAATGGGCAAATTGCGATCAACCTTTGGGGAATATGGACTCGGAGCTTCAACAGGGATTGACCTCCCAGATGAATCTACAGGATTTACGCCGAAAGAATTTGATTTGGGGAACTATATCAATAATTCCTTTGGTCAGTTTGACAACTACACACCGATGCAGCTAGCCCAGTATGTCGCAACCATTGCAAACAATGGCGTACGTTTGGCTCCTCACATCGTTGAAGGGGTTTATGGAAACAATGACCAAGGTGGCTTAGGTAGTCTGGTTCAAGAAACAGCCACTAAGGAACTAAACAAGGTCAATATTTCAGAATCAGATATGGCTATCTTGCAGCAAGGTTTCTATCAAGTTTCGCATGGAACGAGTGCTCTGACAACTGGTCGTGCCTTTTCAAATGGCGCAGCCGTTTCCATCAGTGGGAAAACGGGTACTGCCGAAAGTTACGTTAATGGCGGTCAAAATGCCGATAATACCAACGCAGTCGCCTATGCACCGACCGAAAATCCCCAAATCGCAGTCGCAGTCGTCTTTCCTCATAACACCAACCTTACAAACGGTGTCGGACCTTCGATTGCACGCGACATTATCAATCTTTATCACCAACACCATCCAATGAATTAGAAAGGAACTTATGCTGTATCCAACACCTATTGCAAAGCTGATTGATAGCTATTCAAAGTTACCAGGTATCGGGATTAAAACGGCTACCCGCCTAGCCTTCTATACTATTGGAATGTCTGATGACGATGTCAATGAATTTGCCAAAAATCTCCTGTCTGCTAAGCGGGAATTAACCTATTGTTCCATCTGTGGCCGTTTAACGGATGATGATCCTTGCTCGATCTGTACAGATCCGACTCGTGATCAGACAACCATCTTGGTACTAGAGGATAGTCGCGATGTGGCTGCTATGGAAAACATCCAAGAATACCATGGACTCTATCATGTCTTGCACGGCCTCATTTCTCCGATGAATGGTATCAGCCCAGACGATATCAACCTCAAGAGTCTCATGACCCGTCTTATGGATAGTGAGGTTTCAGAAGTGATCGTGGCAACCAATGCGACAGCGGATGGGGAAGCGACATCGATGTATCTCTCTCGTCTCCTCAAGCCAGCTGGTATCAAGGTCACTCGCCTAGCACGAGGACTAGCCGTGGGAGCAGATATCGAGTATGCGGACGAAGTCACACTCTTACGAGCCATTGAAAATCGGACAGAGTTGTAGGAGTAGACAAATTTACGAACTAAATTTATTCATAAGAAAATTAAGGAGACCGACTTTGATGTTATAGGTCTCTTTTATGTTTCTTAAATTCTAGTACCATGTTCAAGTTTCAAAAAAGAAGCAAATATGATATACTAAAGAACGAGTATTCTATTAGAATTAGGACAAGTAATATGAAACAAACGATTATTCTTTTATACGGTGGACGTAGTGCAGAGCGTGAAGTCTCTGTCCTTTCAGCTGAAAGTGTTATGCGTGCGGTCAACTACGACCGTTTCACAGTCAAGACTTTCTTCATCAGCCAGTCAGGTGACTTTATCAAAACGCAAGAATTTAGCCAGACTCCAGGTCAAGAGGATCGTCTCATGACCAATGCAACTATTGACTGGGACAAGAAAATAGCGCCAAGTGCCATCTATGAAGAAGGTGCAGTGGTCTTTCCAGTTCTTCATGGTCCTATGGGAGAAGATGGCTCTGTTCAAGGATTCCTTGAAGTTTTGAAAATGCCCTATGTCGGCTGCAATATCTTGTCATCAAGCCTTGCCATGGACAAAATTACGACTAAGCGTGTTTTAGAATCAGTAGGGATTGATCAAGTTCCTTATGTGGCTATCGTTGAAGGCGATGATGTGACTGCTAAAATCGCTGAAGTTGAAGAAAAATTGACTTATCCAGTCTTCACGAAGCCGTCAAACATGGGTTCTAGTGTCGGTATTTCTAAGTCTGAAAATCAAGAAGAACTCCGCCAAGCTTTGGAGCTTGCCTTCCAATATGACAGCCGTGTCTTGGTAGAGCAAGGGGTAAATGCGCGTGAAATCGAGGTTGGTCTCTTGGGCAACTACGATGTTAAGAGCACTTTGCCAGGTGAAGTGGTCAAGGATGTTGCCTTTTATGACTATGATGCCAAATATATCGATAACAAGATTACCATGGACATCCCAGCAAAGATTAGTGATGATGTGGTAGCTGTCATGCGTCATAATGCAGAAACAGCCTTCCGTGCGATTGGTGGCCTCGGTCTGTCTCGTTGTGATTTCTTCTATACAGATAAGGGCGAGATTTTCCTAAACGAGCTTAATACCATGCCAGGTTTTACCCAGTGGTCTATGTATCCACTACTTTGGGACAATATGGGAATCAGCTACCCAGAACTAATCGAGCATTTGGTTGACCTTGCTAAGCAAAGTTTTGACAAGCGCGAAGCGCATTTGCTATAAAAATGAAAGAGAGGGTAGAAGCCAGAACTATCACTGCATGATGATTAGAGTTCTCGGACTTCAACCCTTTTTAAAGGAGTAGAAATGAAATTAACAATCCATGAAGTTGCCCAAGCTGTTGGAGCTAAAAATGATGTTAGTCTTTTTGCGGACGTTCAGTTAGAAAAAGCTGAGTTTGACAGTCGTTTGATTGGGCCAGGTGATTTGTTTGTGCCACTCAAAGGAGCGCGTGACGGTCATGACTTTATCGAAACAGCTTTTGAAAATGGTGCAGTAGTAACCTTGTCTGAGAAAGAGATTGCAAATCATCCCTACATTCTAGTAGACGATGTCTTGACTGCCTTTCAAATCCTCGCAGCCTACTATCTTGAAAAAACGGCAGTTGATGTCTTTGCAGTAACGGGTTCAAATGGCAAGACGACTACCAAGGATATGTTGGCACATTTATTGTCAACAAAATACAAGACCTACAAAACTCAGGGCAATTACAATAACGAAATTGGCCTTCCCTACACAGTTCTCCACATGCCTGAAGGGACAGAAAAGTTGGTCTTGGAGATGGGACAGGATCACCTAGGAGATATCCATCTTTTGTCTGAATTGGCTCATCCTAAGACAGCCATTGTGACCTTGGTTGGAGAGGCTCATTTGGCCTTTTTCAAAGACCGTTCGGAGATTGCTAAAGGGAAAATGCAAATTGCTGATGGTATGGCACCAGATTCTTTGCTTTTGGCACCAGCTGACCCGATTGTAGAGAACTACTTGCCTACAGATAAAAAAGTGGTCCGTTTTGGGCAAGGAGCTGAGTTAGAAGTCACAGACTTGATTGAGCGCAAGGATAGTCTAACTTTTAAAGCTAATTTTTTGGGACAAGCCCTCGATTTACCAGTGACAGGTAAGTACAATGCCACCAATGCTATGATTGCTGCTTATGTGGCTCTACAAGAAGGAGTTTCAGAGGAGCAAATTCGTCAGGCCTTTCAGAACCTAGAATTGACCCGCAATCGTACTGAGTGGAAGAAGGCAGCCAATGGAGCAGATATTCTGTCTGACGTATACAATGCCAATCCAACTGCTATGAAGTTGATTTTGGAAACATTTTCTGCCATTCCAGCTAATGAAGGGGGCAAAAAAATAGCTGTTCTAGCAGACATGAAGGAACTTGGTGACCAGTCTGTTCAGCTCCATAACCAGATGATTTTAAGCCTATCGCCAGATGTGCTGGATACCGTTATTTTCTATGGAGAAGACATTGCCGAATTAAGCCAACTTGCTAGTCAAATGTTCCCAATCGGTCACGTTTTCTACTTCAAGAAAACAGCTGACGAGGACCAATTTGAAGACCTAGTCAAGCAGGTTAAGGAAAGACTCGGTGCCAATGACCAAATTTTGCTCAAAGGATCGAACTCTATGAATCTAGCCAAGCTGGTAGAAAGTTTAGAAAATGAATGCAAGTGATTTTGCCAAGTATCTGCAAAGAATGCTAGCCATTACGGATACTGGATTAACCTTTACAAAAGATCCTTTCGACCGTGAGCGCTACGAGGACTTGCGAAGCCTGTTATCTGAAATGTTGAATCAGGTATCAGACCTCGATGCAGAAGAAGTGGCAGAAGTCTTGAAACCAACGTCCGCTTATGCAACTCCTCTGATGGACGTCCGTGCTTGGATTGTTGAGGATGAAAAAATCTGTTTAGTTAGAGGAAAAGGGGAGGATAGTTGGGCTTTGCCAGGTGGTTTTGGTGAAGTCGGCTACTCTCCAACCGAAAATATTCTCAAAGAAATTGAAGAAGAAACCGGTTTTACAGCAAAAGCTGAAAGGTTACTTGCAGTTTTTGATACCAATCGTTTCCAACTACAGAGCAAACAATATGCAAAGTTTGTCTTGGAATGCCAACTTCTTGATGGACAATTTCAAGAGAATCAAGAAATTGCTGAGCTTCAATTTTTTGCCATTGACCAATTGCCAGTCTTATCTGAAAAACGCATCACCAAGGAGCAAATGGAGATTCTTTGGCAAGTTTATAAAGGACAAAGAGACCAATATGTTGATTAGTTTATGCTAGAGAAGTTGACAAATCAAAAAAGGGTATCTGCAAGGTGCATTTCTGCAATACAAATGATATAATAGGTTGCGAATTTAAGACGCAAGTGTTCTATGCATGTCATAGAATCAAGTTTTTTCAAAAAATTTAAAAGCTGGAGAAAGTGAATTTTTTACTGCCTCTAGCTAGATGAACGAGGAATAGAATATGAATTTGTGGGATAAATTATTTACCACACAGATATCAGAACCGCCCCAGTTTGAACTTCACTGGTACATTGGTTTGTTATGTTTATTGGCTCTTACTTTTTATGCTTCTTATCGTTTTCGCGACAAAGTTGCTTACCAGCGTTTTATTCAGATTCTTCAGTCTGTTCAACTGATTGTTCTGTATAGCTGGTATTGGGGGAATCTCATGCCTCTGTCAGAAAGTTTGCCCTTCTATCATTGCCGTATCGCCATGTTTGTGATGCTCTTAATTCCAGGGACATCCAAGTACAAACAGTACTTTGCCCTTTTAGGAACTTTTGGAGCAACAGCAGCACTGGCTTACCCACTCTTTGATCCCTACCCATTTCCACACGTGACCATTTTGTCCTTCATTATCGGACATGTTGCCCTTTTAGGAAATGCGCTCCTATACTTGTTTAGAAACTATCAACCTTCCCTTCTCGATTTGAAGAATGTGGTGGTGATTACCTTCGCCTTAAATGGCTTGATATGGGTTGTCAACTTAGTTGTAGGTGGAGATTATGGATTTTTAAACAAACCACCACTTGTTGGAAGCTTCGGCCAGCCCTTAAATTATCTCATTGTTTCGACTGTTATCGTGATAGCAATTCGCTTAACAGGGAAATTAGTAGAAAATTTTTTACAACAAAAATCGGAAGAATTTATTCAAGAGAAGATCTAAAATGATCTTCTCTTTTTTGGATTTTTAAGAAGCAAAAAGGAAATTGTGAACGTTAACTTCAAATAATCTCTTAGAAGAAGAATTTTTCTAGAATTTTCTCAAAAAACATGCAGGATTTTTATCAAAAACTAAGCACGATTGGATTTTTTGTGTTATAATATTCTTTGAATAGCTATGCCCAAACATAGTTATTAAATAGAAGTGAGAAACTTGGAAGACAGAGAGGATGCGATGTAATGACTAGAGATGGTTTTTTTACAGGCTTAGATATCGGAACTAGCTCGATTAAAGTGCTAGTAGCTGAGCATAGAGATGGCGAAGTAAATGTAATTGGTGTTAGCAATGCCAAAAGTAAAGGTGTCAAAGACGGAATTATTGTTGATATTGAAGCAGCTGCTTCAGCAATCAAATCTGCAATCACACAGGCAGAAGAGAAAGCTGGTATTTCTATTAAGTCCGTTAACGTAGGCCTTCCAGCAAACCTCTTGCAGGTTGAACCAACACAAGGAATGATTCCTGTAACTTCAGATACTAAAGAAATCACAGATCAAGATGTTGAAAATGTTGTCAAATCAGCTTTGACAAAGAGCATGACTCCTGATCGTGAAGTGATTACCTTTATTCCAGAAGAATTCATCGTGGATGGTTTCCAAGGAATCCGTGACCCTCGTGGTATGATGGGTGTCCGCTTGGAAATGCGTGGTCTGCTTTACACAGGTCCTCGTACAATTCTACACAATCTTCGTAAGACGGTTGAGCGTGTAGGCATTCATGTTGATAATGTGATTATTTCACCTTTGGCAATCGTGAACTCCGTTCTCAATGAAGGCGAACGTGAATTTGGTGCGACTGTCATTGACATGGGTGGAGGTCAGACTACTGTAGCGACTATCCGTAACCAAGAATTGCAGTTCACTAACATCTACCAAGAAGGTGGAGATTACGTTACTAAAGACATTTCTAAAGTCTTGAAAACATCTCAAAAAATTGCAGAAAGTTTGAAACTGAACTATGGTGAAGCTTACGTTCCACTTGCAAGTAACGAAACTTTCCAAGTTGAAGTAATTGGTGAAGTAGAACCTGTTGAAGTAACAGAAAGCTACTTGGCAGAAATTATCTCAGCACGCATCAAACATATCTTTGACCAAATCAAACAAGAGTTGGAAAGAAGACACTTGTTAGATTTGCCAGGAGGTATCGTCCTTATCGGTGGAAATGCAATTTTGCCAGGAATTGTTGAATTAGCGCAAGAAGTATTTGGTGTTCGCGTAAAACTCTATGTACCAAATCAAGTTGGAATTCGCAACCCTGCATTTGCGCACGTGATTAGCTTGTCTGAGTTTGCTGGTAAATTGACTGAAGTCAATCTTCTTGCACAAAAAGCAGTTAAAGGAGATGAATTCCTTCGTCAAAAACCAATCAACTTTGGCATTCCAAATCAACGTTTGAATCCAGTAGCGCAACCAAGTCCAGCACAAGCAGCTCCAGCTGAAATTGTGACGGAAGCTCCAGTTGCTCCTAAGGAAGAATTCCAAGCAAGTTCTCAAAGTAAACCGAAGCTAACAGAACGTTTCCGTGGTTTGATCGGAAGCATGTTTGATGAATAAAAGAGGATAAGAAATTATGACATTTTCATTTGATACAGCAGCAGCTCAAGGCGCAGTTATTAAGGTAATTGGTGTCGGTGGTGGTGGTGGTAACGCCATCAACCGCATGGTTGACGAAGGTGTTGCTGGTGTAGAATTTATCGCAGCCAACACTGATGTACAAGCCCTTAGCAGTACGAAAGCAGAAACAGTTATCCAACTTGGTCCAAAATTGACTCGTGGTTTGGGTGCTGGAGGACGTCCTGAAGTTGGACGTAAAGCTGCAGAAGAAAGTGAAGAAGCTTTGACGGAAGCTATCACTGGAGCGGACATGGTCTTTATCACTGCAGGTATGGGTGGTGGATCTGGTACAGGTGCAGCCCCTGTTATTGCACGTATCGCTAAAGATCTTGGTGCTCTTACAGTTGGTGTTGTGACACGTCCTTTCGGATTTGAAGGAAGTAAACGTGGTCAGTACGCTGTAGAAGGAATCAACGAACTTCGCGAGCATGTTGATACTTTGTTGATTATCTCTAATAACAACTTGCTTGAAATTGTTGATAAGAAAACGCCACTTCTTGAAGCTCTTAGCGAAGCAGATAACGTTCTTCGCCAAGGTGTTCAAGGGATCACTGACTTGATCACGAATCCAGGATTGATTAACCTTGACTTTGCTGACGTGAAAACTGTAATGGCCAACAAAGGGAATGCCCTTATGGGGATCGGTATCGGTAGTGGTGAAGAACGCGTTGTTGAAGCGGCTCGTAAAGCTATTTACTCTCCACTTCTTGAAACAACTATTGATGGTGCAGAGGATGTCATCGTCAACGTTACTGGTGGTCTTGACTTGACTTTGATTGAAGCAGAAGAAGCTTCAGAAATTGTCAACCAAGCAGCTGGTCAAGGTGTAAACATCTGGCTTGGAACATCAATTGACGAAAGCATGAAGGATGAAATCCGTGTTACTGTTGTAGCGACAGGTGTTCGTCAAGAGCGCGTGGAAAAAGTAGTTGGAGCTCGTAACAACCAACCAGTTGGACGTCCATCAACTAAAGCGCCACAAGCACACACATTTGACCGTCAATTCGACTTGGAAGAGACAGCAGAATTGCCTAAATCAAGCCCACGTCGTTTTGAAACAAACCAAGCCTCTGCTTTTGGAGACTGGGATTTGCGTCGTGAGTCTATTGTTCGCCAAACAGATCCAGTTGTTTCACCAGTAGAACGCTTCGAAACACCAGTTTCACAAGATGAAGATGAATTGGATACACCTCCATTCTTCAAAAATCGTTAATCAATGAATTTGAAAAAAAATACTGAATTAGTTTTTCAGCAAATAGCTGATGCTAGTCAAGAAGCCAACCGTGCTCTAGATGCTGTTTCAGTAATCGCAGTGACAAAGTATGTAGATGTACAAACAGCGGAAGCCTTGCTTCCGCTTGGTGTCCGTCATATAGGTGAAAATCGAGTCGATAAATTTTTAGAAAAATATCAGGCCTTGAAAGATTACCCAGTTACTTGGCATTTAATAGGAACACTACAGAGACGGAAAGTGAAAGAAGTAATCCCATTTGTGGATTACTTTCATGCTTTAGACTCCTTAAAGTTAGCCCAGGAAATTCAAAAGAGAACAGATCATGTTATCAAGTGTTTCTTGCAGGTCAATATTTCTGGGGAAGAAAGCAAGCATGGGTTTTCAAAAGAAGAATTGCTAGAACTTTTGCCAGAATTGGCTAAGTTAGATCAGATTGAGTATGTTGGTTTAATGACCATGGCTCCTTTTGAGGCAGACAGTGATGAATTGAAAGAAATTTTCAAGGATACGCAGGCTCTGCAAGCAGAAATTAGAGAAAAACAAATCCCTAATATGCCGATGACAGAGCTAAGCATGGGAATGAGTCGTGATTTTAAAGAAGCGATTCAGTTCGGCTCAACCTTTGTTCGAATCGGTACAGCATTTTTTAAATAGGAGAGAGCTATGTCTTTAAAAGATAGATTCGATAAATTTATAGATTATTTTACAGAAGACGGAGAAGAAACGACTAACTACCAGACTCAACAAGAGGAAACAGTTAGCCCAGCCATCTCATCTTCTAAAGAATTACCAGCACCTGCTCAGTCAGGATCAGCTAAAGATGCAAATATCACTCGTCTTCATGCGCGACAGCAAGAATTGGCAATGCAAAGCCATCGTTCAGATGAGAAAGTGACAATTGATGTTCGCTATCCAAGAAAATATGAAGATGCAACTGAAATTGTAGATTTGTTGGCTGGAAATGAAAGTATTTTGATTGATTTCCAATATATGACAGAGGTTCAAGCCCGTCGTTGCCTTGATTACTTGGATGGAGCCCGTCATGTCTTGGCTGGAAATATGAAAAAAGTTGCGAGTACGATGTATCTATTGACGCCTGTCAATGTTGTCGTGAATATTGAAGATATCAAGCTTCCAGATGAATCACAAAGCGCTGAGTTTGGTTTTGATATTAAACGAAATAGAGCAAGATAATGATTTTCTTAATTCGTTTAATCCAAAATGCGGTTAGCATTTATTCCATCATTCTCGTTGCATTTGCTCTTCTTTCATGGTTTCCAAATGCCTATGAAAGCCAGCTAGGTCGCTTAGTTATCAGACTTGCTCGCCCAGTTATTGAGCCCCTTCGTAAGCTCAATCTACAATTTGCTGGTCTTGATTTTACGGTTTGGGCAGCGCTGATTCTGATTCAGTTTGTTGGAAATCTCTTAACACGACTAGTCTTATTACTATGACAGCAAATCGAGCCATTTATCAGCATTTTTCCCAAGATGATATTCCCTTTATTGATAAGGGGTTAGAGTGGATCAAGCGGGTAGAAGATACCTATGCACCGGTACTTACTCCTTTTATCAATCCCCATCAGGAACAGATTTTGAGGGTACTAGCTGGGACATATGGACTGGGTTGCCAAAGTAGTGGTGATTTTCTTCCGACAGAGTCGGTTCGAGTTCTTCTCTATCCAGATTACTTTGAACCGGAGATATCAGACTTTGAAATGGCCTTGTTGGAAATTTGCTATCCGAGTAAGTTTGAGCAACTGAGTCATGGAAAAATATTGGGAACAATTATCAACCAACTAGGAATTGACCGTAAATTATTTGGTGATATCTTGGTAGATGAAAAGAGAGCACAGATTTTTGTCAATCGTGATTTCATTCCTCTTTTTCAGGATGGAATAAGAAAGATTGGCAGACTTCCTGTATCGCTTGAGGAACGTCCTTTTACCGATAGGATTTTGTCTAAAATTGATTATAGAGAACGAGAAATTTTAGTTTCGAGTTTTCGATTGGATGCCCTCTTATCAAGTGCCTTGAAATTATCTAGAAACCAAGCTAGTCAACTGATAGAGAAAAAATCTGTCCAGGTAAATTATCATGTGGTTGAAAAATCTGATTACCAGGTTGCAGTTGGGGATTTGATCAGTGTGAGAAAGTTTGGTCGTTTGAAAGTTGTCAAAGACAATGGTCAGACCAAAAAGGATAAGAAAAAACTAACAGTCAGGCTACTTTTAAGCAAGTGAGAAAAAATATGTCGATTACACCACAAGAAATAAGTGATAAAGCTTTCTCAAGAACATTCAGAGGCTACAATCAGGAAGAAGTTGACCTATTTCTAGATAAGATTTACTTTGAATTAGAGGAGATGATTCGATACAAAGATGAAACTGAACTCTATATCAAAAAACTAGAAGAACGTCTTTCCTATTATACGAATGATATTCCTAAGAGAACAGTAACAAGCGAGCAAGAACCAGAAGCAATTAATGATTCTATTTTTTATTAAGTAAGTGAGGAAAAGTATGCCAATTACATCGTTAGAAATTAAAGATAAAACCTTTGGTACAAGATTTAGAGGTTTTGATCCAGAAGAAGTAGACGAGTTTCTGGATATCGTTGTTCGTGACTACGAAGACTTGGTTCGTAGCAATCACGATAAAGAGACACACATCAAGAGTTTGGAAGAACGTTTGTCTTACTTTGATGAGATGAAGGATTCCTTGAGTCAGTCAGTTTTGATTGCTCAAGATACAGCGGAGCGTGTTAAACAAGCTGCTCAAGAACGTTCAAACAATATTATTCAACAAGCTGAACAAGATGCTCAGCGTTTGCTTGAAGAAGCGAAATACAAGGCAAATGAAATTCTCCGTCAGGCAACAGATAATGCGAAGAGAGTGGCTGTTGAGACAGAAGAGTTGAAGAACAAGAGCCGTGTATTCCATCAACGCCTCAAGTCTACGATTGAAAGTCAATTGGCTATTGTCGAGTCATCTGATTGGGAAGATATTCTTCGCCCAACAGCTACTTACCTTCAGACAAGTGATGAAGCCTTTAAAGAAGTGGTGGGTGAAGTTCTTGGTGAAACTGTATCTTTACAACCAGAGGAAGAACCAATTGATATGACTCGTCAATTCACACCAGAAGAGGTTGCTGAATTGCAAGCTCGTATTGAGGCTGGCAACAAAGAATTAGCTGAGTTTGAAGCTCAACAAAATCAACAGACAGAAGAAAGTGACCAGCATGAAGAGTCAGTTGAAGTAGAAGCTACTGCGGCAACTGAGGACGATGCAAACAAAGAATCTGTTCTTATCCTATAAAAAATGTGAGAACAAGATCCAACCAACTATATTTTCAGCGAGCGGGAGATGGTGAGAGTCCTGCAATCCCTAGTGGTTAGATTATCCTCTCAAGCAATCCAGTCCGAAAGCAGTAAGACTGGACGTCCCCCACGTTACGGGAAAAGAGGAAAAGAGACCCTGTCTTTTTTCGAACAAAGGTGGTACCACGATTTTCGTCCTTTTTGCGAATCGTGGTTTTTATTTTGTCATTTTAAATTAAAGGAGTAACAATGAAACTTAAAGAAACCCTCAATTTAGGGAAAACAGACTTTCCTATGCGTGCTGGTCTTCCAACCAAAGAACCAGTTTGGCAAAAAGAATGGGAAGAAGCAAAACTTTACCAACGTCGTCAAGAATTGAACCAAGGAAAACCACATTTCACCTTGCATGATGGACCTCCGTATGCAAACGGAAATATCCACGTTGGACATGCCATGAACAAGATTTCTAAAGATATTATTGTTCGTTCTAAGTCTATGTCTGGATTTTACGCTCCTTACATCCCAGGTTGGGATACACATGGATTGCCAATCGAGCAAGTCTTGGCTAAACAGGGCGTTAAACGCAAAGAAATGGACTTGGTTGAGTACTTGAAACTTTGCCGCGAGTACGCTCTTTCTCAAGTAGATAAACAACGTGAAGACTTTAAACGATTGGGTGTTTCTGGCGACTGGGAAAATCCTTATGTGACTTTGACTCCGGACTATGAAGCGGCTCAGATCCGTGTCTTCGGAGAAATGGCTAAGAAAGGCTACATCTACCGTGGTGCCAAGCCAGTTTACTGGTCTTGGTCATCTGAATCAGCTCTTGCTGAAGCGGAAATTGAATACCATGACTTGCTTTCAACTTCCCTTTACTATGCTAACCGCGTCAAAGACGGAAAAGGTGTCCTAGATGCAGATACTTACATCGTTGTATGGACAACAACTCCTTTTACCATCACAGCATCTCGTGGTTTGACAGTTGGAGCAGATATTGACTACGTAGTCGTTCAACCAGCTGGTGAATCTCGTAAGTTTGTAGTTGCTTCAGAATTGTTGAACAGTTTGTCTGAGAAATTTGGTTGGGCGGATGTTCAAGTCTTGGCGACCTACCGTGGTCAAGAATTGAATCACATTGTGACAGTCCACCCATGGGATACAGCTGTAGATGAGTTGGTGATCCTTGGTGACCACGTTACGACTGACTCTGGTACTGGTATTGTCCATACAGCCCCTGGTTTTGGTGAGGACGACTACAATGTCGGTGTTGCCAACGGCCTTGAAGTTGCTGTAACAGTTAACGAACGCGGTATTATGATGGCCAATGCTGGCTCTGACTTTGAAGGTCAATTCTATGACAAAGTTGTACCAACTGTTATCGAAAAACTAGGCGATTTACTCCTTGCTCAGGAAGAAATTTCTCACTCATATCCATTTGACTGGCGTACGAAAAAACCGATCATCTGGCGTGCAGTACCACAGTGGTTTGCCTCTGTATCTAAATTCCGCCAAGAAATCTTGGATGAAATTGAAAAAGTGAAGTTCCACTCAGAATGGGGTAAAATTCGTCTTTACAATATGATTCGTGACCGTGGTGACTGGGTTATCTCTCGTCAACGTGCTTGGGGAGTTCCCCTTCCTATCTTCTATGCTGAAGACGGAACGCCAATCATGACTGCTGAGACTATTGAACATGTAGCTCAACTCTTTGAGGAACACGGTTCTATCATCTGGTGGGAACGTGATGCTAAGGACCTCTTGCCAGAAGGATTTACTCATCCAGGTTCACCAAATGGCGAGTTCAAGAAAGAAACAGATATCATGGACGTATGGTTTGACTCAGGTTCATCATGGAATGGAGTAGTGGTCAACCGTCCAGAACTCAAATATCCAGCAGATCTTTACCTTGAAGGTTCTGACCAGTACCGTGGTTGGTTCAACTCATCACTTATCACATCTGTTGCTAACCATGGCGTTGCTCCTTACAAACAAATCTTGTCACAAGGTTTTGCCCTTGATGGTAAAGGTGAGAAGATGTCTAAATCTCTTGGGAATACCATTGCTCCAAGTGATGTTGAAAAACAATTTGGTGCGGAAATCTTGCGTCTCTGGGTAACAAGTGTTGACTCAAGCAACGACGTGCGTATCTCTATGGATATCTTGAGCCAAGTCTCTGAAACTTACCGTAAGATCCGGAACACTCTTCGCTTCTTGATTGCCAATACATCTGACTTTAACCCAGCTCAAGACGCAGTAGCTTACGATGAGCTTCGTTCTGTTGACAAGTACATGACCATTCGCTTTAACCAGCTTGTGAAAACGATTCGTGATGCTTATGCCAACTTTGAATTCTTGACAATCTACAAGGCCTTGGTGAACTTCATCAACGTTGATTTGTCAGCCTTCTACCTTGACTTCGCTAAAGACGTTGTTTACATCGAAGGTGCAAAATCACTCGAACGTCGTCAAATGCAGACAGTCTTCTATGACATTCTTGTCAAAATCACCAAACTCTTGACACCAATCCTTCCTCACACAGCAGAGGAAATCTGGTCATATCTTGAGTTTGAAGCTGAAGACTTCGTTCAATTGTCTGAATTACCAGAAGCTGAAACTTTTGCCAACCAAGAAGAAATCTTGGATACATGGTCAGCCTTCATGGATTTCCGTGGACAAGCTCAAAAAGCCTTGGAAGAAGCACGTAATGCCAAAGTTATCGGGAAATCACTCGAAGCCCACTTGACAGTTTATCCAAACGAAGTGGTGAAAACTCTTCTTGGAGCAGTGGATAGCAATGTAGCTCAACTTTTGATCGTGTCAGAATTGACCATCGCTGAAGGTACAGCTCCAGAAGGCGCAGTTAGCTTTGAGGATGTTGCCTTTACAGTTGAACGCGCTGCAGGTGAAGTTTGTGACCGTTGCCGTCGTATCGACCCAACAACAGCAGAACGCAGCTACCATGCAGTCATCTGTGATCACTGTGCAAGCATCGTAGAAGAAAACTTTGCAGATGCAGTTGCAGAAGGATTTGAAGCCAAATAATCAGATTAGAAATATGTCTTCTCATAGTTTAAGGTGAGAGGAAAGGTAAAAGAGAGAAAGTCATTTCTCTCTTTTTTTGCTGGTAAAAGCTTAGGACAAAGATGTAGAAATTCAACATTTTTAAGGAAAGTTTTAAGTTGATTTTTTGAGATTTTTTAAAAAGAGGAGTCGTTTTTCGGTACTTTTAAAAAGCATGTGTTGCTTCTAAAAATCGCGACAAATAATTTGAATAATCAAGTGAAATCAGGTAGAATAGAAAGGATTGAATAATATATTGAAAAGGAAATCTTTAGAATGACACATCAGTTTTATGGAGAAAAACGACAGCGCTTTTCTTTCCGGAAGTTGTCCGTTGGGCTCGTTTCGGCGACTATTGGAAGCTTCTTTTTGAGTGGGCAAATAACTGGGGACTTGACTTCTGTAAAGGCAGCAGAAATTCAAAGTCAGCAGTCTGCTCATGTCAAATACCACTACGTAGTGGAGTCTGAATTGACGGAGGCAGAGAAGAGTGCCTTGATAAGGGAGATTCCAAAGCATGTTGAGGATGCTTCAGAGACCTATTACTTAGTTTATCGTCCGACTACTCAAGGGGATTCATCTGGAGTATTGCCTAAGACAGGTCACTCCGGCCTTTGGGAATCAACTTTTACAGCGATGGGTCTTGCATTACTAGTGCTTGTAGTAGTTAGAGGCAGAAATGGGAAGAGGTATTTATCTTCTATCTTGTTGGTAACTGGAATGGGATCCATACTGCTATCTCCAACAGTCTTAGCAGTGACGAATATCGAGCTCGCTGCATATAATCAAAGTCTTAACTTGGGTTTTGGAGATGCACTGCCAGCGCCATTGAAAATTGATGGTTACGACTATATCGGTTACTTAAAGAATGAAGAACAAAATGATAGTCATTTAGCTCATTCTGTTCAGAAGGAAAATCCGACACTTGACTTGGAGAAAGAGAAGGGAAGTGAACTTAAACCGAGTGAAACAAATCTTGATATGAAAGAGATTGTTTCAGATAAGGGGGATGCTTTAACTGAGGAAGAAAGAGAAGCTATAGCTGCTAAGGAGAGAGAGTCTGCTCGTCTAAGCACCGTTTATGACTTGCCAGAACTAAAAATTAGTGAGCAGGAGTCAGTTCAAGAACTTCCTTATCAGACAAAATACCAATATACCGATGAATTGGCTCAAGGGCAATCAAAAGTCATACAATCAGGTGTTCGAGGTCAACGTACAGTGGTGACTCGTCATTATCATGAGAATCAAGAAATCGTAAAAAGCGAAATGATTTCTGATCAAGTGACGCTTGAACCTGTTTCTGAAATTATTTTAGTTGGAACAGCTCCAACTAACTCGATACCAAAAGAAACTCCAGTTCATGAAGTTCCAGAATTGGCAGAATATGGCACAAGTCCTGAAACCTCTCCAGTTCACGAAGTTCCAGAATTGACAGAATACGGAACCAGTCCCGAGACATCTCCAGTTCACGAAGTTCCAGAATTAGCAGAGTACGGAACTAGTCCTGAGACGTCTCCGGTTCGTGAGACTCCAGAACTGACAGAATATGGCACAAGTCCTGAAACATCTCCAGTTCACGAAGTTCCAGAATTGACAGAATATGGCACAAATTCTGAGACAGCCCCAGTTCAAGAGATTCCAGAATTGACGGAATATGGCACAACTCCAGAAACAGCCCCAGTTCACGAAGTTCCAGAATTGGCAGAGTATGGCACCAGTTCTGATACAGCTCCAGTTCAAGAGATTCCAGAACTGACAGAATATGGGACAAATCCTGATACAGCTCCTATTCATGAGAATTCTGAGTTGGAATTGACTACAAATGATGAGGTTAGAATAGAAAAGATTGATTTTTCTATTGACGAGCAATATACAGATGAGATTCCAGAAGGAAGTCGTCAAATCACAACTCCAGGAGTCCAAGGTGAGCGGACCATCAAGACTCGTGTTTACAGTTCCAATGGTCAAGTTGTCGACCGCCAAGAACTTTCGAATGAAGAAACCTTGGCTCCAGTAACGCAAATTGTCAAAGTCGGAACAGCTAAACCAAGCATGGTACCGAACGATCCACCGCAAGCAGACGCCCTGCCAGAGTATCCGTTGACATATACTGACGAAACTCGGGTTGAGAGAATTAACTTCACAATTCGTGAAGAAGAAACGGATGAATTGGTTCGAGATGCTCGTCAAATTGCGACTCCAGGAGTCCAAGGTGAGCGTACGATTAAGACTCGTGTCTATAGTTCGAACGGTCAAGAGGTTGACCGCCAAGAGTTGTCCAATGAGGAAACTCTAGCTCCTGTAACGCAAATTGTTAAAGTTGGAACGGCTAAGCCAAGCATGGTACCGAACGATCCACCGAAAGCAGATGCCCTGCCAGAGTACCCGTTGACTTATACCGATGAAACTCGGGTAGAGAAAATCAACTTTACCATTCGTGAAGAAGAAACGGATGAATTGGTTCAAGATGCCCGCCAGATCGCAACACCAGGTGTTGAGGGAGAGCGTACGATTAAGACTCGTGTCTATAGTTCGAACGGTCAAGAGGTTGACCGCCAAGAGTTGTCCAATGAGGAAACACTAGCTCCTGTAACGCAAATTGTTAAAGTTGGTACGGCTAAGCCAACTATGGTGCCAAATGAAGCGCCAAAAGCAGATATTCTGCCAGAATATCCGCTAACTTACACTGACGAAACGCGCGTTGAAAAAATCAACTTTAACATTCGTGAAGAAGAAACGGATGAATTGGTTCGTGATGCTCGTCAAATCGCCACTCCAGGCGTTCAAGGCGAACGGACCATCAAGACTCGTGTCTACAGTTCTAACGGTCAAGTTGTTGATCGTCAAGAGTTGTCTAATGAAGAAACCTTGGCTCCAGTAACGCAAATTGTCAAAGTCGGCACAGCTAAACCAAGCATGGTACCGAATGAAGCTCCGAAAGCAGATATTCTGCCAGAATACCCGCTAACTTACACTGACGAAACGCGCGTTGAAAAAATCAACTTTAACATTCGTGAAGAAGAAACGGATGAATTGGTTCGAGATGCTCGTCAAATTGCGACTCCAGGAGTCCAAGGTGAGCGTACGATTAAGACTCGTGTTTACAGCTCTAACGGTCAGGAAATCGATCGCCAAGAATTGTCTAATGAGGAAACCCTAGCTCCAGTAACGCAAATTGTCAAAGTCGGAACAGCTAAACCAAATATGGTACCAAATGATGCACCAAAAGCGGAAGCTTTAGAGGAGTTCGATTTAATTTCACTGCATAATCTCTTGGCAGAAGCGGATCAGATTAAAGCTCAGGCCAGTTATTTCAACGATAGTCAGAGTCATCAAGCTAACTATGATGCTGCTTTGACGGCAGGTCAAGCTATTCTGAGCCAATCTCAAGCTAGCCAAGCAGAAGTCAACCAACTGGTGGAACAAATCAATCAAGCCAAGGCGCAATTAAGTGGACTTGAAGTTGTCAAAACAGCTCTCCAGACTGAGTACGATTTAAATCCAAGAGTTAAAACTTCTGTTAAATATAAGAATGCGGATTCAGAAAAGCAGACAGCTTATACTGACGAATTGACCAAGGCAGAGGGAGTTTTGAACAATCAGACTGCTACACAAGTACAGGTCAACCAAGCTCTTGTTAGTCTGACAGCAGCCAAAGAAGCACTAAATGGAGTGCCTAAAGTCAAGCCGACTGTTTCAATTCTAAGTCTGACTGAGAATACTGATGATAAGTCGGTGACGGTTCAATATAGATTGGAAGACCAGACCCAGTCCTTCCGTTTAGCGACTGCAGAATTGTACCAGGGAGACCAGCTGATTCGCACTCTTCCAATTACCAACTTTGCTGGCAGCTTGAAAATTGGCGACTTAGACTACTACACAGGCTACACTCTAAAAACTAAGTTGACTTATGAATTGGATAATGGTAGCTTTACTGAGTTTGAAACAGACAGTCGTAACTTTGAGCTAGAATACAAGAAGATTGCCTTCCGTGATATTGATTCCGTTGAGTTTTATCATAAAGAAAACGACCAATACAAGCGCTTTGTATCGATGAACTCTATGCCTACGGATCTGTCTACTTACTTCGTCAAGATCAAATCAAGCGAATCCAAGGAAATTCTCCTACCAGTTCACAGCATTTCTGAAGCAGAGAAAGATGGCAAGGCAGTCTATAAGGTTAATGTAACCCTTCCTGAACTCGTCCAAGAAAGTGAAACGGGCTATAAGTCTGGGCACGACTTCTACATCAGTAAGGCAGTCCCAAGCCAGCAAAATGTCTACACTAGCTTTGCTAGATTGGTAGACGCTATGAAGCGAAATATGGCAGGAAATTATGTGTTGGGAGCTGATTTGGATGCTAGTGAGGTTAGTCTTGCACCTGCAGATTATGTCTACCTCAAAGGGAACTTCACAGGTAGCCTGACAGGTAGTCATAATGGTAAGCAATACGCCATTTATAATCTAGCCAAACCTTTATTTGAAAACCTCAAGAACGGATCTTCTATTACCAATATCGACTTTAAAGATGTGAATATCGTGGGTACCTATGACTCGGCTGCGCTGGCACGTAATGCGGAGAATGCGCGAATCACAGATGTTTCTGTTCAGGGGAGAGTATCGGTAGTAGGAAACGCCTCTAACGTAGCGGGTCTAGTAGTTAATGGAACCAATACGAAGATTACAAATAGTTCCTTTACGGGTACCATCCTATCTAACAGTCAACACATCAAAGCCTATAACGTAGGTGGTTTGGTTTCAAGCCTTAAAGGAGGAGAATCTCTTCTTAGCCAAAGTAAAGCAGATGTAACGATTATAAGTGGTGCACGATCAAATGAACAACGTATCGGTGGTTTGGTTGGACGTCTAGAAAACAATGCTCGAATTACCAAATCTTATGTGACAGGAAAAGTATATAATGCAACCACTAACGGTCAAATCGGTGGAGTGGTCGGCTCGAACTACTTTAATGGTTTAGTTGATAATGTGATCAGTAATGTTAGCGGTACAAATGTTTACAGTATTTCTGGGGATCAGGGCTACAAAAACGACCGCATTACGCAAGCATATAAAGTTGCTAAGAGTGAAACCTTGAAAAACGATCAGTTTGTTACTTCTACAATTACTCAAGAAGAAATGGAAGAAAAACTGACTGCTATGGACATCACGACTAGCCTAGATGACACGAATCTAAATACGCGTTTTGTCGACTATGGTGAGGAAAAAAATGTTCAATTCGACCGCGGATATTCTTACGCAAATATGGAGAAACTGCTTCCTTTCTACAATAAAGAAACCATTGTTTCGTTTGCGAACAAGATTCCGAAAGAGCATAAGTTGAACAAGGAGTACCTACTGGATGTTGTTCCGATGAAGGGTGACCAGATTATCACTGATATCCATGGCAATAAAACAGCAATCAATCGTTTGATGCTGCACTACATGGACAATACCATTGACTACCTAGAAATATCTTATCAGGGAGATTTCGTCAACCAAGGTATTGCTGAGTATAGTATCAAGGGGTTAGACCTTCTTTATACTCCAGAAGCCTTTGTATCAGATTATACTAGCATTCTAAATCAAGTGTTGCCAGAGCTGAACAAGGTCGTTCTTGATTCGCCAGCTATGCGTACAGCTCTCGGAGTAGCAGCAGATACTTCTTTGGATGAACTATACTTAGACACCGCATTTACGCAGGTGAAAAGTAAGCTATCAGGTGAGCTTCGAAAAGTGCTAGCTATGGATAAGGCTATCAATACTGAAGGTGAAGTAGTTAAGGATTATCTTGTTAAGAAGATTCTTGCTGATAAAGAAGCTTTCCTATTAGGTTTGACTTACCTTAACCGTTGGTATAATATCAACTATGACAACTTTAATGTTAAGGACCTATCGGCTTACAAGATGGATTTCTATGGTAAGAATGACGTTTCGGTTCTTGATACAATCATTGCTTTAGGGAAATCAGGACTTGAGAATCTCAAGGCTAAGAACAACTATACAGCATATGATAATTCGCTCTCTGAAGCAACTGGCAAGCGAGGACTCTTCAATTACCTTGAAGGCTACCGTCAGCTCTTCCTACCATACAAGACCAATAATGAATGGCTCAAGACCAATACAAAAGCCTACATCATTGAGGCTAAGTCCGATGTGCCAGAAGCGAGACAGCTTCAGGACGCAGCCGAGGGCAAGAGCAAGTACTCTGTCGGTGTTTATGATAAGATTACTGCAGATAATTGGGAACACAAGGGCATGCTCCTGCCACTCTTGACCATGACAGAGAAGGGTGTCTATGCTATCTCCAATATGTCTACCCTCTCTATGGGAGCTTATGATCGCTATCGCCTGGATGCTAATAACAGGGTGCGCACAGACGCTGAGCTAGCTGAATATGTCGAAGACAGAGTGAGAAAAACAGCTGAATACCAGCGCGACCACTATGATTTCTGGTATAAGATTCTGAATCCAGAAAGCAAGGACAAGCTCTTCCGTTCTGTTCTGGTTTATGATGGGTTCTTCTTGACTGATAAAGCAGGACAAAGCTACTGGGCTCCAGCTAATGACAAAAAATCACAGGCTATGCAGGAATTCTTTGGACCAGCTGGCAAGTGGTATCCAAGCAAGGGTTACAATGCCTATGCTACGGGAAGTGTTACCCATTTTGATAGAGCACGATTGTTAGAAGACTATGGAAACTCAGTCTACACGCATGAGATGACCCATAATTCTGACGGTGCAATTTACTTTGAAGGTTATGGCCGTCGTGAGGGCTTGGGTGCGGAACTCTATGCTCGGGGACTCTTGCAATCTTCGCCGAGCGCAGATGAACCAACTATTACGCTCAATACTCTCTTCAAGGTGGACAAGGATTCTAAGACACGTATGCATACCTATAATTTCAAGGAGCGTGTTAAAAATGCAGCAGATCTGCAACACTATGTTCATGGTATGTTTGACATGATCTACACCTTGGACTATCTAGAAGGTACTTCTATGCTGAAGCAGAGTGATGCTGCCAAGTTACAGTGGTTCAGGAAGATGGAGAATTACTATATTACAGATAAGTATGGTAAGGAGACCCACGCTGGTAACCAGACGCGAAGCTTCACTGCTGAAGAAATCAAGCAGCTGAAGACCTTTGATTCCCTGATTGAAAATGATGTGATCACTCGTCGGGAGAACAAGGAAAGTGGGAAATATGGTCGAAATGGCTACCTCAGTCTCAGCCTCTTCTCACCAATTTACTCAGCCTTGAGCAATCCAAATGGAGCACCTGGTGACGTTATGTTCCGTCGCACAGCCTATGAATTACTGGCAGCCAAGGGCTATCATGACGGATTTGTCCCTTATGTTTCCGGTCAGTACTCTCAGGAAGCCTTTGATGAAGGGATGAAAACGTGGGACGGATGGTCCGGAAGAGATGTTGGTCTCGTGACAGACCAGAAAGTCTTGGAAAATGTATTCAAGGGTGAATACACCTCTTGGGTAGCCTTCAAGAAGGCCATGTACAAGGAGCGAATTGATCAGCTGACCAAGCTGAAGCCAATTACCATTGAGTACGAGCTTAAAAATCCAAACAGTACCAAGAAAGTAACCATTCGTTCTTATGCAGAGATGCAGCAGTTGATGGACGCAGCCGTGGCAGAGGATGTACGCAACATTACCAATGCTACTAGCCGTGTCGAAGCTAGCTGGGTTAACCTGCTCAAGAAGAAGATTTACAACGCTTATCTTCGTGAGACAGACGACTTCAGACAGTCTATTTTCAAGAAATAAGGAAACGATTCTGTTTGATTAAAATTTGAAAATTCCTAGGTTTAAGGCTACCTAGGAATTTTTCTGTGGTTTCTCCATGATCTTGTTTGTGCATTCAAGACCTGATAAGATAAGGATTTTGACAGCGTAAATGAACTGAAAAGATTAGCAGTTTTTTGTGGCTATTATTTATAGCAAATAAATTGAATAATCTAGTAAATTTCGGTAGAATAGAGGGGATTCAAATCATGATGAAGGAAAGATTAGAAATGAAAAGAAGTTATTTAGGAGAAAAGCACCAACGTTTTTCATTGAGAAAAGTTTCGGTTGGTTTAGTTTCTGCTTTGGTAGGGGTTTTCTACCTTTTTAGTGGAGGAGGTTCTCTTGCAAGTGTAGCAGCCAGTGAACAGACGCCATCCGTCACAAAACAGATTCACTATAAGTATGTGACAGAAAGTGAGCTCACGGACCAAGAAAAGCAATTGGTAGTCAAAGAATTGCCACAGTTTGCTGAGGAAACAGATGATACTTACTATTTGATTTATCGTCCGACGAGACAGCTGCCTGCAACTGGTCACAGCCAACTCATTAGCTCAATTGCAGCAGGGGCAGGCATTGTGCTACTGGTCGTAGCGATTAAACTGGGCAGAGATGATCGCAAGAAACTTGCTTCATTCATGCTTTTGACCAGTCTAGGAAGTCAGCTGATTGCGCCAACTTCCTTGGCTTTGACAAATCAAATGCTGGCAGACTATAATCAGGAATTGACTGTACAGGTCGGGGAAACATTGCAATCCCCACTTACGATTGAAGGCTACCAATATGTAGGGTATTTGAAATCTCAAAAAGAAGTAAACTCTCCAGTTGATGGCAAGAAAGAGTTGAATCATTCGGCTCCTATTGATACTCCAGTCCAAACTTCGAACGGAAGCCAAGCGCAGGAAGAGTATCGTTCTCAGAAACCAAGTGATGCTCCTGTATTTGAACAACCAGAGTTAAAGGTTGATAGTAAAGATACCAGTCGTACAGAGATTATTCCTTTCCAAGTGGTGGAAGTAGAGGCGGATGATTTGCCGCAAGGTCAAACTGAGGTGATTCAGGCAGGGAAAAATGGTAGTCGTACCATCGTGACCCGCAGCTACTTTTTAAATGGTCAGGTGATCCATACAGAGGAGGTTTCCAATCAGGTAACGACTGAGCCGACTTCTGAGATTAGAAAAGTCGGAAGCAAGATCCCTTCTCCTACAAAACCAAGCCCAGGGGAGTCCGTTAGCGAGAAACCAACAGACGCTCCAATAAATGAAGTTCCAAGCTTAAACGTTGAAGAAAAAGATGTTACCACAACAGTGGCTGAACCCTACACTCGAGAACGAGTAGAGAGTGATAGCTTGCCAGTTGGCCAAATCAAGATAACTCAAGCTGGTCAAGATGGAGTGCGTACAATCGTCACCCGTCAGTACATGGTAAATGGAAAAGTAGAGAGAAGCCAGGAACTCTCTAACGAAGTGACAACTCCAGCAGTATCAGAAATCGTAACAGTTGGAACAGGCCCTGTTAGCGAGAAACCAACAGACGCTCCTGTAAATGAAGTTCCAAGTCTAGAGGTTGAGGAAAAGGATGTTACTACGACGGTAGCAGAACCCTACACTCGAGAACGAGTAGAGAGTGATAGCTTACCAGTTGGCCAGACCAAGATAACCCAAGCTGGTCAAGATGGCGTCCGTACAATCGTCACCCGTCAGTACATGGTAGATGGAAAAGTAGAGAGAAGCCAGGAACTCTCTAACGAAGTGACGACTCCAGCGGTCTCAGAAATCGTAACAGTTGGAACAGGCCCTGTTAGCGAGAAACCAACAGACGCCCCAATAAATGAAGTTCCAAGCTTAAACGTTGAAGAAAAAGATGTTACTACGACGGTAGCAGAACCCTACACTCGAGAACGAGTAGAGAGTGATAGCTTGCCAGTTGGTCAGACCAAGATAACCCAAGCTGGTCAAGATGGCGTCCGTACGATTGTGACTCGTCAGTATTTAGTAGATGGCAAAGTAGAGAGAAGCCAGGAAATCTCTAACGAAGTGACAACTCCAGCAGTTTCAGAGATCGTAACGGTCGGAACAGCTCCTGTTAGCGAGAAACCAACAGACGCTCCTGTAAATGAAGTTCCAAGCTTAAACGTTGAAGAAAAGGACGTTACCACAACAGTGGCTGAACCCTATCCAACCAAGGAAGTGGAAAGTGCAGACCTGCCATTGGGGCAAAGAGAAGTTAGTCAAGCAGGTCAAGAGGGCGTGCGTACGATTGTGACTCGTCAGTATTTAGTAGATGGAAAAGTCGAAAATACAGAGGAAATCTCTAACACTATCACAAAAGAAGCAGTTCCTCAGATTATCAAAGTCGGTACAAAACCAATTTCTACAAATGCGGATCACGCTCCTGTGGAACCAGAAAAAGGAACCCTCGACCTCGAACCCTTACACCAATTAGTGGAAGAAGCTGAGAGCATCCAGAAAACGCATCAGTATTTCAATGATACCACTGCAGATCAGGAGTCTTATAAACAGGCAGTCGCAAATGCCCAAGCTCTCTTTGAGGCATCTCATGCTAGTCAAGAACAGGTTGATTCTTTGAAAAAGGCTCTTGAAACTGCTAAGAAAAACCTAGACGGTCAACCTGTTGATAAGAAAACTCTTGGAGTTGAATTTGACATGAAGGATGTGACTCAGTCTACAGTTGCTTACCAGTATGCTGATGAACAAGCCAAACTCCGCTATCGTCGTGCTCTAGATCAGGCCAAGCTCGTTTTGGACAATCCTTTCGCCAATCAAGCCTTGGTCGATCAAGTTCGGACGGATCTCGAGGCCGCTCGTCAAGCTCTGGATGGTGTCAAGAGAAAACCAACCCTCTCTCTAGTCCGTGTCGAGAAGGAAGAAGACAAACGCCAAGTTTCTCTTAGCTATCACTTGACGGATGCTACAGCTAGCTATCAATCAGCCAAAGCGCAGCTATACAAGGGTGAAACGTTAATCAAGGAAGTCGATCTTGTGGACCTCGCTCAAAAATTGACGCTTGATGACTTGGACTACTATACTCCTTATACCCTCAAAACTGTCATGAAATATGACCTGGGTCAAGGGGAACAAACTAGTATAGAGGATCAACGTCCAGTTCAGCTAGATTATAAGAAGGTTGAAATCAAAGACATCGACCGTATCGAACTGTACGGTAAAGATGGCAGTCACTACCGACGTTACCTATCCTTGTCAGAAGTACCATCTGATTTGAATAACTACTATGTCCGAATTCAGTCAGACAAGTTCAAGGATATGCTCTTACCCGTTTCTAAGGTTACAGATAAGGGCAATGCCTACTCCGTAACAGTATCAGCCGATCAGCTCGTTGAGGGAGAAGGGGACCATTATCGTTCAGATTACTCCTTTGATCTTCCGAAAACGCCTCTTAGTCGAGAAGGAGTCTATACGTCCTTCAAAGCGCTCATAGAGGCCATGAAGTCAAACCCGACTGGAAACTTCAAACTAGGAGCGGATGTTTCAGCGGATGAGATTCAGTTGGAACAGTCTGCGACAAGCTATGTACCAGAAGAATTTTCAGGTAGCTTAACGAGTCGAGTGGACGGCAAGGATTATACCATCTACAACTTGGCAAAACCACTCTTTGCAACTTTGAAAAATGCCACCATCCAGCAACTGACCTTGAAATCGGCTGCGGTTACAGGCAAGGATTCTATAGGGGTCTTGGCTAGCAACGCTCAGAATGCAACGATTACGGATGTTTCTGTAAGTGGTAGTCTATCTGGTAACAAGCATATCGGTGGCCTAGTCGGAGTTGCCCAAAACACCAAACTAACCAATGTTGCCTTTAAAGGGTCCATCACCAGCACCCAAGATGGGGGACAGGAGTACAATATTGGCGGCCTAGTCGGTAATTTCCACGGGAACCAATCACTGGCGCAGAAGAGTCAAGCGGATGTATCTATCCAAGTAACGGGTCGAAATGGAGACCAGCGTGTTGGAGGCTTGATCGGTCGCTTGCAGAATGGAGCTAGATTAGAAACTTCTTATGTGAGCGGTTCTATCCAAAATGGAGGTCATTCTGGCCAAGTCGGTGGAGCGATCGGGTCTACTTGGAACAATGGACAGGTCCGAAATGTCTTGACAGGTGTCAAGGTTCAAAATGGTCATGCCATGACAGGAGATCCCTATCCTGAGGCTTCTGTTCGGGACTCTTATGTTCTTGAAGGGACTACAGCAAATCGAAAAGATGAGCGTTTTGTCCGTTCTATTTCAGATGCCGATGCGCAAGCCAAACGTCAGTCTTTTGGAATCACTTCGAACTTGACGGACCAGGAGCCATTGCAGCAAACTTACCAGCATCAGACAGACTATAGTCGAGTGAGGGGAGCTCAGGAGTCCAGAAAGCAAGCCTACGAAAATGTAGAAAAACTATTACCATTCTACAACAAAGACTTTATCGTTCATACAGCTAACCAATTAGCTGAAGATGATAAACTCAACAAAGTAGCCCTGTTAGATGTGGTTCCGATGAAAGATGAGACACTGATAACGGATATCAACAGTCATAAGGGTGAAATCAATAGACTGATGCTGCATTATGCAGATAAGACGATCGCTTATCTTGATCTGACCTACAAGGGTGATTTTGCCAATGGCCAGATTGCTGAATATAGCATCGCTGATAAGAATTTGCTCTATACGCCAGAAGTCTTCCTATCTGACTACCAGTCTATTAAAGAGAGTGTCTTGGATGAACTCAAATCTGTGACCTATGACTCGGCTGCAGTGCGTAAAGTATTAGGGATTGGTGAAACAGCTTCCTTAGATGATCTTTATCTGGAAAAAGCCTTTGAACAAATCAAAGCTGAACTAGGTCAGGAGCTCCTCAAGGTACTTTCAGTTGACAAGTCGATCAACACCCTAGGCCCTGCCGTAGCGGATGCGATTAGCCAAAAAATTCTGCAGAACAAAGAGGCCTTCATGCTTGGTCTGACCTATCTCAACCGATGGTACAATGTCAACTATGGAACGTTCAATACCAAAGATCTTAGTGCCTATAAGTTTGATTTCTTTGGCAATCAAGCAGCTTCGACACTGGATACTATCATCGCTCTCGGGAACTCTGGAATGGGCAATCTTCGAGCGCAAAACAACTTCAATGCTTACCGACAATCCCTAGCCAAGGAAAAAGGCAAAGGAGACCTCTTTGCTTACTTAGAAAGTCTGCGTGAACTCTTCTTGCCAAATAAAACCAACAGTGAGTGGTTCAAGGAAAATACTAAGGCTTATATCGTAGAAGCTCGTTCAAGTCTGCCAGAAATTCAGGCTAAGCAAGACAATGCAGATCGTAAGAGTAAGTATACAATCAAGGTCTACGACAGACTGACTCAGGGAGATTGGGGCTTCAAGCAAATGGTCCTCCAACTTCTGACCTTACCTGAAAGAGATGTCTATATCATCAGCAATATGTCGACTATTGCCTTTGGTAGCTTTGGAGGCTACAGGAAAGAAGGTGGTAGAGTTCTCTCAGGCGAGGAACTCCATCGACACGTTGAAAAACTTGTGGATCAATCAGCTGAATGGCAACGAAACCACTATGACATGTGGTACAACATTTTAAGTCCAAACAGGAAAGACACTCTATTCAGACGGGTGATCGTTACAGACGGTTTCTTTCTTTATAATGATAAAGGCCAGCAATATTGGGCTCCTCGTAATGATAAGACCTCTGTTGCTATGTATAATTTCTTTGGCCCTGCTGGCAAGTATCACGGAGACAATGGACTAGGAGCCTTTGCAAATGGTTATGAAGTCTTCTATGTCTATGACCAGATGCTGGGAGCTTCTGGAACCATGGTCTATACCCATGAAATGACCCACAACTCGGATGGTTCTATCTATTTTGAAGGACATGGTCGTCGTGAGGGTGAAGGACCTGAGAGTTTTGCTACAGGGATGTTAGAGTCTGTAACCAATGTTAGCGAAAAAGGTCTCGTACTTAATAGCTTCTATCAAGGAGATAAAGATTCGACCACACGTTACCATACCTATGATCCTGTTGCTCGATTCTCCTCAGCAGATGCTCTTCGCGACTACATGCATGGAGTTTTTGACGTACTGAACCTTCTGGATTATGTAGAAGGGGATATTGTTACTGGAGTTCTAACTGATCAACAGAAAATGAAATGGTACCGTAAGGCTGAAAATTATAACTTTGAAAAAACTTCTTATGGTAAACAAGCTCACGCTGATGATCGAATTGTCCCTATAACTGCCGAAGAAGCAGCCAAACTAAAATCTGTTGATGATTTGGTTGATCATAATATCATTGGTCGTCGCGATGGTTGGGATAGAGCTAACTTTGGACGAAATGGCTACTATGTCATCAATATGTTTGCTTCCTTCTATGCAGCTCTGGACAATCCAACTGGTGCACCTGGGGGACTTATGTTCCGCCGTAGAGCTTATGAATTGCTCGGAGACAAGGGTTACCAACAAGGATTTGTCCCATATGTATCTGGCCAATACGCTGGCCAAGCGCTTAAAGAAGGTCATAAGACCTACTCAATCTGGAACAGAGGAGATGTCGGAGTAGTTGGAGATGATTTGGTTTTCAAAAATCTCTATGGTAGCCAGTATGAATCATGGAAGGATTTGAAGAAAGCCATGTTGAATGAGCGATACAACAAGGCTCAAAACTTCCTTCGCCCTATCACTATCGAGTTTGAAGCAGGAAAACTAGATAGCAAACGACAAATTACGATTTCTTCTTATGAGGAATTACAAGATTATATGTACTTAGCAGTACTAGCGGATGCCTCAGCTAAGAACATTGATCGTGCCTTATCAGACAGCTCTAAGAGCAGTGTCGCCCAACTCAAGTATCGTATTTTCAACGCTTATCTACGTGCCACAGACGACTTCAGACAGTCCATCTTTGAAAGATAGACACGAAAAAAGAAGATCCAAGTGATCTTCTTTTTTAGGTGAATGGCTTGCTTAGTACAAAAACGAATGAATTTACAAATAAATTGATACAGGACATATTTCTTACTCTAAATATCTGGAGAGAAATTGGAAAACATTCATCATCTAGTATACTCGTTTCGAAATTTCTTTTGTTTTTCATGAAAATATGATAAAATGATAGTTGTAAAATTTTTTTAAGGAGATTCGGATGAAAACAAAAGCACTTGCTCGCGTAAATGCGATTTTTGGTCTTATTTCAGGTATCGTCTTGCTGTTGGCACCTCTTGTTATGTTTATGATAGCTGTCGGGGCTGCTGCAGCGACGGAGGACTCTGATGCAACAGTTGGTATATTGACGATTTTTTCAATCATTTTGGCATTGGTAAAAATTGCTGTCTTGGTTTTAGGAATTGTGTCTATTGTCTATTACAAGGACGATGAGCGTGTGACCCCTGCACCGTCTGTTTTGTTTATCGTGGGTGGTTCTGTTGGATTGATCCCATTCTTGGGCTGGGTAGGAGGAATTCTGACAATCATTGGTGGATCCCTCTATTTTGGACTTTTGAAAAAGTTCGAGATTCAAGAATAATGACTTTTTGTTAGGAATATTTTCAAATAAGAGAAGGCGCTTAGCCTTCTTTTTTTGTCATCAACGACGGATAAATTTTACAAGATAAATAAGCTTTGACATTCGTGAAATCTAAAGCATTTATTGGAGACAAGGAAGTATTTTTATAGTATAATGGTGGATGTGAAATACCTATATCAAAATATAATGCTAGTTATTTTCTTGATAGAAGGTAAAAGTTGAGAGGATTTAAAATGAAAAAGTTTTTTGGAGAGAAGCAGCATCGTTTCTCCTTACGAAAATTAGCAATTGGACTTGTGTCAGCTTCGATTTCAAGCCTATTTTTTGTGTCCATTGCGAGTAGTGGAACCGTATTTGCTCAAGAAAATGTAGCTGTTCACTACAAATATGTGACGGATACGGAGCTGAGTGGGCAAGAGAAGGACTTGATTGTCAAGGATATTCCGAAGATTGCGGAAGATAGTGAGAGCACCTATTATCTAGTCTACCGTATGGATGAGAAAGCCCAACTAGGTCAGTTGCCCAATACAGGTGGGCAGAATAGCCTTACTAGTGTTTTAACTGGTGGAGCCCTAGCTTCAATTGGCCTTCTTATTTTTGTCGTATCGAAAAAGAAAGGCAAAAAGAAAGCCCTCTTGAATGTGATTTTGGTAACAGGGATGGGCAGTGGTTTGGCTTCTTCAGTTCAGGCTATTGAAAATCAACTTTTGCTCCAGTACAATCAGGAATACCAATTATCCCAAGGAGATAGTCTGCCTTTGCCACGTGCCTTATCAGGTTATACTTATCTAGGCTATATTAAGCAAGACAAAGAGATTAATCAGCAAGAAACTGCTGCTAGGGATCAGAAACTTGACTATACAGTTCAACCTCATTTCCAAGCCAACGAAGGTGGACAAAAGGCAGGAGATGAGCAGAAAGCTCCGTCTTCAACAAGCCCTGCAGACAAGACAATCCCTTCTCAAGATTTATCTAATAAAAAGCCGTCTGGTATTGCTAGTGTAGATCCTCAAGACGAAGTCTTGGCTGGTCGCGTGAACAAACCAGAGCTCTTATACAAAGACCAAGAGATTGTAACCAAACTAGATGTTTCAGAAGTGGTGCAGGAAAATCCAGATCTAGCAGAGGGAACCATCCATGTCAAACAAGAAGGTCGTGCTGGGAAGAAGATTGAACTTGTTCGCATTTTCACGGTTGAAAACCAAGAAATTTCTAGGGAAGTTCTCTCAACTAAGGTAGAAGAAGCCTTGCCACGTATAGTAGAGAAAGGGACTAAGAAGGCAGTAGCTGCAAGTGAAGCACCTCAGTCTGCAAGAAAAGGAGAGCCTGAGACTCAGGCTCCATTACCAGAATATACAGGCGAGCAAGCGGGAGCGGTTGTAGCCCCAGAGACAGCTGAAAAACCAGAATATACAGGCACCCAAGCTGGAGCAGTTGTTGAACCCGAACAAGTCGCTCCGCTACCTGAGTATCAGGGAACCCAAGCTGGTGCTATCGTCGAGCCAGAACAAGTTGAGCCAGAGGTTGGGGGTGTCCAGTCTTGGGCTTTGGTGGAACCAGAAACGACTGACAAACCAGCCTATACAGGCGAGCAGTCAGGAGCAATCGTAGAGCCTGAACAGGTGCCACCAACACCAGAATATACAGGAACTCAAGCAGGAGCGATTGTTGACCCTGAGATAGCTGAAAAACCAGAATATACAGATACTCAATCAGGTGCGATAGTGGAACCTGAGACTCAATCTTCCTTACCAGAATATAAAGGTGAGCAAGCAGGAGCCATCGTTGAACCGGAACAAGTCGCTCCTCTTCCAGAATATACTGGCAATACCGAGCAAGTAAAACCGGAAACTCCGACAGAAAAACCAAAAGAAAAAGACCCAGAGAAGACGCTTGAGCTAAGAAATGTTTCGGATCTGGAGTTGTATAGTCAGACCAATGGTACTTACAAACAACACGTTTCTTTAGACGGTGTCCCAAGTAATCCAGACACTTACTTTGTCAAGGTTAAATCCTCGTCATTTAAAGATGTCTATTTACCAGTCGCTTCAATAACGGCAGAAATAAAAAATGGGCAGCCAGTTTATAAAATCACAGCCAAGGCTGAGAAACTCCAGCAAGAGCTAGAAAATAAATATGTTGATAATTTCACCTTCTACCTAGCTAAGAAGGCTAGAGAGGAAACGACAACCTTTACTTCCTTTAGCAACCTAGTCAAAGCTATCAACCAGAATCTCTCTGGAACCTATCATTTAGCAGCTAGTTTGAATGCCAACGAAGTGGAGTTAGAGCCTGAAGCTAAATCCTACATCAAGGGTACCTTTACTGGTCAGTTGATCGGTGAAAAAGATGGCAAGCAGTATGCTATTTACAACTTGAAAAAACCACTGTTTGAAACTTTGAGTAGTGCCACAGTAGAAAAATTGAGTCTGAAAAATGTCTCCATTTCAGGGAAAGATGATATCGGTGCATTGTCCTATGAAGCTCAGAATGGCACAAAGATTCAGCAAGTTCACGTTGATGGTGTTCTCGCCGGTGAACGTGGTATCGGTGGTTTGCTGGCAAAGGCTGAGCAATCAAGCATCACAGAGAGCAGTTTCAAGGGAAGAATTATCAACACGTATGAGACGACTGCTGCCTATAATATCGGTGGTCTGGTCGGTCATTTGACAGGTGACAAGGCTTTACTTACTAAGTCAAAAGCGACAGTAGCCATTTCATCCAACACAAATAGTTCAGATCAGACAGTGGCTGGTCTTGCAGGTCTAGTAGATCAGGATGCACAAATCCAAGATAGCTATGCTGAAGGCGATATTAACAATGCCAAGCACTTTGGTAGAGTCGCGGGAGTAGCAGGCTATTTGTGGGATCGAAAAACTAATGAGGAACAGCATGCTGGAAGATTGACCAATGTTCTCAGTGATGTCAATGTAACCAACGGAAATGCCATTACCGGTTACCACTATAATGGAATGAAGGTGAAGGACACATTCAGCAGCAAGGCGAACAGAGTCTACAATGTCACTATGGTCAAGGATGAGGTCGTCAGCAAGGAATCCTTTGAAGAAAGAGGGACAATGCTAGATGCTTCCCAAATCGAAAGCAAAAAAGTAGCCATCAATCCTCTCACTCTACCAACAGTGGAGCCCCTCTCAACAAGTGGCAAGAAGGACAGTGATTTTTCTAAGGTGGCCCATTATCAAGCTAAGCGCGCCTTGGCTTATAAAAACATTGAAAAATTGCTACCTTTCTACAACAAGGCAACCATCGTCAAATATGGAAATCTAGTAAAAGAAAGCAGTAGTTTATATCAAAAAGAACTCTTGTCAGCAGTCATGATGAAGGATGACCAAGTCATCACAGACATTGTTTCTAACAAAGAGACTGCAAACAAACTCTTGCTTCACTACAAGGACCATTCATCTGAGAAGATCGATCTCAAGTACCAGGCTGATTTTGCCAAATTAGCGGAATATAGTCTAGGAAATACGGGTCTTCTCTATACGCCAAACCAATTCTTGTATGACCAATCTTCTATCATCAAGCAAGTCTTACCTGACTTACAAAAGGTGGACTATCATTCAGAAGCCATCAGAAAGACGCTCGGTATTTCTCCAAACGTTAAGCAGACTGAGCTCTATCTAGAAGACCAGTTTGCCAAAACAAAACAACATCTGGAAG
Source organism: Streptococcus oralis subsp. oralis (assembly GCF_002096495.1). Taxonomy (GTDB): domain Bacteria; phylum Bacillota; class Bacilli; order Lactobacillales; family Streptococcaceae; genus Streptococcus; species Streptococcus oralis_CU. The sequence goes on from NZ_NCUO01000010.1 coordinate 142,757, forward strand.
ACAGTTTGAAGAAACTCTTGTCAGCAGATGCTGGACTTGCTGGTGACAACCCAGTTACCAAGGGCTATCTTGTAGATAAAATCAAACGCAACAAGGAAGCCTTGCTACTTGGTTTGACGTATCTGGAACGGTGGTATAACTTCAGCTATGGTCAGGTAAACGTCAAAGACCTGGTTCTGTACCATCTGGACTTCTTTGGTAAGGGAAATGCTTCACCACTAGATACTCTGATCGAGTTGGGTAAATCTGGCTTTAACAACCTTCTAGCTAAGAACAACGTTGATACTTATTCTATTAGTCTAGCTAGCCATCGTGGAACGACAGATTTATTTAGCACTCTAGAACATTACCGAAAAGTCTTTTTACCAAATACAAGTAACAATGACTGGTTTAAATCAGAGACTAAGGCTTACATTGTCGAAGAAAAATCCACTATCGAAGAGGTGAAAGCGAAGCAAGGACTTGCTGGCACCAAGTATTCTATCGGTGTTTATGATCGCATCACGAGTGCCACATGGAAATACCGCAATATGGTTTTGCCTCTCCTAACCTTGCCAGAGAAATCAGTATTTGTCATCTCGACCATGTCTAGTCTAGGATTTGGAGCCTATGATCGCTACCGAAATAGTGACCATAAAGCGGGCAAGGCTCTCAATGACTTTGTTGAAGAAAATGCGCGTGAAACAGCCAAACGCCAGCGAGATCACTACGATTATTGGTATCGCATTTTAGATGAACAATCACGTGAAAAACTCTATCGTACGATTCTCCTTTATGATGCCTATAAGTTTGGGGATGACACAACATCTGGAAAAGCTACAGTGGAGGCTAAGTTTGATAGTTCCAATCCTGCCATGAAGAACTTCTTTGGACCAGTTGGCAATAAGGTAGTACACAACCAGCATGGAGCTTACGCTACAGGGGATGGCGTCTACTATATGTCTTACCGTATGCTGGACAAGGATGGAGCCATTACATATACCCATGAGATGACCCATGATTCGGATCAGGATATTTACCTTGGCGGCTATGGTCGAAGAAGTGGCTTGGGACCAGAGTTCTTTGCAAAAGGCTTATTGCAAGCCCCTGACCAACCAAGTGACGCAACCATTACCATTAACTCCATCTTGAAACACTCAAAATCAGATAGTACAGAGGACTCCCGTCTGCAAGTCTTGGATCCGACAGAGAGATTCCAAAACGCTACAGATCTTCAGAACTATGTTCACAATATGTTTGACCTTATCTACATGCTGGAATATCTCGAAGGGCAATCAATCGTTAACAAACTAAATGTTTACCAGAAAATGGCGGCTCTCAGAAAGATTGAGAACAAGTATGTGAAAGATCCAGCAGATGGAAATGAGGTTTACGCCACTAACGTAGTCAAAGAATTGACAGAAGCAGAGGCTCGAAACCTGAATAGTTTTGATAGTTTGATTGACCACAACATCTTATCAGCTCGTGAGTACCAATCTGGCGACTATGAACGAAATGGCTACTATACCATTAAACTCTTTGCCCCAATCTTTTCAGCTCTCAGCAGTGAGAAAGGCACGCCAGGGGACCTTATGGGACGTCGGATCGCTTACGAACTTTTGGCTGCCAAAGGCTTTAAGGATGGAATGGTACCTTATATCTCCAACCAATACGAAGAAATTGCCAAACAAAAAGGTAAAACTATCAATCTCTATGGTAAAGAACGAGGATTGGTGACCGATAAACTTGTATTGGACAAGGTATTTGAAGGCAAGTATGCATCTTGGGCAGATTTCAAGAAAGCCATGTATAAAGAACGTGTGGATCAGTTTAAAAACTTGAAACAAGTGACCTTTAAAGATCCGACAAAACCATGGCCAAGCTATGGGACCAAGACCATCAATCAAGTGAGTGAATTGCAAGCCCTCATGGATCAAGCTGTTCTCAAGGATGCTGTAAGTCCTCGTTGGAGCAACTATAATCCAGAGTATGATAGTGCCGTTCATAAGTTGAAGAGAGCAATCTTTAAAGCTTATCTTGACCAAACAAACGACTTCAGAACCTCTATTTTTAAGAAATAAGGGTTGGAAAATGAAAAGGGAGGATCGACAGATCTTCTCTTTTTATGTTCGGATGTCTGAAAGCAGGTAGGCGATTTGTTTGTGACGGAGAAGGTCTTTTGTTTCTGGAGCAAATATGGTAGAATGATAGCTACGAGAGAAGGAGGTTTTTATGGAGAGAGATAGATTGGTTCGACTCAATTGGAGACTGGGCATGGTGGCAGGCATAACCTTGCTTTTGGGACCTGTCCTACGATTTTTGCTATCCTATACTGGTGCCATCATCTATAAAGATCCTTCAAAGGTGCTGGTCGTCACGGTAACCTTTTCCTTGCTCCTGACATTTTTTAAGATTTTGATGATTGCATTAGGGACCTTTATGTTAATCTATTTCGAAGAAGATCAACAACTTCGAAAGCTACCTTCTATTTTATTTATCATTGGTGGCGTGCTGGGCTTTCTTTCAGCGACCGAGTGGATAGGAGGATTTCTAATCATTAAAGGCGCTGTTTCTTTTTCTAAATTTTTGAAAGAAGTCCGTGGCCTTGTCTGATAGTCTAGTGAAACAATCCGTTTGAGGGTTGTTTTTTTATTTAAAGAATTATCTGGCAAAAGAATATGTTAGCAAAATGCTTTTTTATAAGAAAACATGATGTAATACAACTTGAAAAAATAAAAAGAGAATATTATGAAACAATCTTTCATTACATCGTATTTAACATTCTATTTAAAAGCTTCCATTACTTTAGAGGGAGTCTTTATAAAAACTTCTAACCCTACTATTTTAAAAGTTATTCCACTAGGTTCTCAAAATAAAACAATTCCTGTTGATCATGTTGCAAGTGTAGATAGTTCATTTCGTCTTGATTTCAAAACATTTGCTTGGGTATAATTTTCGCTCTTATTGGCCTTTCAATGATGCAAAATTCATTTATTGGGGGATTGATATTAGCGGCTTATGGTGTATTAACAGTGCTAAGTGCTTTTCAAACTCTACTAGTTTTGCATCTTGCTTCTGGTGGAACACATGTTGTCAGTGTGGTAGTATTTGAAAAAGCTAATCTTGAAAATTGCAAAGAAACAATTGAAGGTCTAATTCATAATCGTTACAATGATACTAATGTAACTAAGAATACTGATCGTTTAATTGATGCTTTAAATAACAAATAATTGCAATCGTTTCTTGATTGAATATCGCGAATTAATAATATCTAGATGAGAGGACACCGTTCTCTCTTTTTAGTTGATTTTAACTAGCTTTTTTGTGAAAAATTGTGTAAAATAGAATAGATAAACGAGGGAAACCTCGAAAAATAAAAGGAGAATCCATCTAATGGTAAAATTGGTTTTTGCTCGCCACGGTGAGTCTGAATGGAACAAAGCTAACCTTTTCACTGGTTGGGCTGATGTTGATTTGTCTGAAAAAGGTACACAACAAGCGATTGACGCTGGTAAATTGATCAAAGAAGCTGGTATCGAATTTGACCAAGCTTACACTTCAGTATTGAAACGTGCAATCAAAACAACAAACTTGGCTCTTGAAGCTTCTGACCAATTGTGGGTTCCAGTTGAAAAATCATGGCGTTTGAACGAACGTCACTACGGTGGTTTGACTGGTAAAAACAAAGCTGAAGCTGCGGAACAATTTGGTGATGAGCAAGTTCACATCTGGCGTCGTTCATACGATGTATTGCCTCCAAACATGGATCGTGATGATGAGCATTCAGCACACACTGACCGTCGTTACGCTTCACTTGACGACTCAGTTATCCCAGATGCTGAAAACTTGAAAGTGACTTTGGAACGTGCCCTTCCATTCTGGGAAGACAAAATCGCTCCAGCACTTAAAGATGGTAAAAACGTATTCGTAGGAGCTCACGGTAACTCAATCCGTGCCCTTGTAAAACACATCAAACGCTTGTCAGACGACGAAATCATGGACGTGGAAATCCCTAACTTCCCACCATTGGTATTCGAATTTGACGAAAAATTGAACGTAGTTTCTGAATACTACCTTGGAAAATAATTTATAAACAGAAAGCCTAGGATTCCTAGGCTTTTTTGTATCTAAGTTAAAAAAGGCAATTTAGCTAATTGAAAAAGTATAAAATGAGAGGAAGCAGTTTATACTGTAGTGGGGTGGATGAATTAATCTTCTTTTGATTCGTAGCTCCAGTGTTCGTAGTTATAGGTTGATAAGATTATATCCGTGATTTCTTCCGGTTCTTCTTGAGCTCCCCCAGCAATCCAAAGAGAAATAATTCCTTCAATACTTGATAAGAAGATTTCCAAAGCGTATTTGTGAGGAATTTGGAAGTTTTCAGATAAGAAATGACGAGTCTTTTCTTTTTGATTTTCAGTTAGAATAATGCTACTTAGAAATTCACGAATTGCACCACGAAAGTCTATGTAATGACTTTGGGACAAGGCGTTAATAAGGCGTTCGTTCGAACGTAATATATAGAAGTTGGCTAACATAAACTTTCTAGGCGATTCTCTTTCTTTTTCTAAAAAAATGTAGAGCTGGGAAATAATTTCACTTTTAAAACTGTCAATCATTTGATATTTGTCTTCATAGTGTAGATAGAAAGTTCCCCTATTAATTCCTGCCCGTTTACAGAGCTTACTAATTGATATATTTTCAAATTTATCCTCTGATAGCAGCTGAATCAAAGCTTCTTTGATATCTTCCTTAGTAGTAGTTTTTCGTTTCTGAACCATTTTGTCTTCCTTCTTCTTAAATCAACACTTTGTTGATTTTTGATTATTGCTTTTTGACTTAGCCCATTATATAATATTTGTGATTTAGAATCAACATCTTGTTGATTTAAGAAAACGAGCTTTGAAAAGGAGAAAAACGATATGGCTTATATTGAAATGAAACACAACTACAAGCGTTATCAGGTTGGGGATACGGAGATTGTGGCTAATCGTGATGTGAATTTTGAAATTGAAAAGGGGGAGCTGGTCATTATCCTTGGTGCTTCTGGTGCTGGAAAATCAACGGTTCTCAATCTCCTAGGAGGTATGGATACCAATGATGAGGGAGAGATTTGGATTGATGGTGCCAATATTGCCAACTATAGTTCGCACCAACGAACAAACTATCGTCGTGAAGATGTAGGCTTTGTTTTTCAATTTTACAATCTGGTCTCCAATCTGACAGCCAAGGAAAATGTGGAATTGGCCTCAGAAATCGTGACAGATGCCTTGGATCCAGAGCAGGTTTTGACAGATGTAGGGCTAGGTCATCGCCTCAATAACTTTCCAGCCCAGCTTTCTGGAGGGGAGCAACAGCGAGTCTCCATTGCACGCGCTGTAGCTAAGAATCCTAAAATTCTCCTTTGTGATGAACCGACAGGTGCCTTGGATTACCAGACAGGGAAACAAGTCTTGAAAATTCTCCAAGACATGTCTCGTCAAAAAGGAACGACGGTGATTATCGTGACCCACAATGGCGCGCTAGCCCCTATTGCAGATCGCGTGATTCATATGCGTGATGCCACGGTTAAGAGTGTGACGATTAATGAGAATCCACAGGATATCGATATATTGGAGTATTAGCATGAAAAAAACATATCGGAAAGACCTATTTCAGTCAGTGACGACTTCAAAGGGACGCTTTGTTTCTATCTTGACCTTGATGATGCTGGGTTCTTTAGCCCTAGTAGGACTCAAAGTGACTAGCCCAAACTTGGAACGCACGGCAGGGGATTATCTCCGTAAAGCCAATGCTTTGGATCTGGCAGTGATAGCTGATTATGGCTTGGACAAAGAAGATCAGGACGAACTAAAGACCCTTCAAGGAGCAAGTGTTGAGTTTGGCTATATGGCAGACCTAACCGTTGAAAATGGTGAGGAAGCAGTTCGACTTTATTCCAAACCAGAGAGCATTTCAACCTTTCAAGTGACAGAAGGGCGACTGCCAGAAGCTGATGAGGAAATTGCCTTAGCTGATTTCTGGAGAGACCGCTATCAGATTGGGCAGACCATTACCTTTACTAAGAAAGAAGAAAAGTCCATCGTAAAATCCCAAACTTTTACAATTACTGGATTTGTTCAGTCGGGTGAGATTCTTTCTAAAGAAGATTTAGGAAGTGCTAGTAGTGGAAATGGCAACCTGACTGGCTATGGAGTAATTTTACCCAGTCAGTTTGACTCAGATGTTTATAGTATTGCGCGTGTGCGCTATGACGATTTAAAAAATCTGGATACTTTTTCATCAGACTATAAGACCAAACGAGCCCAACATCAGGAAGAGTTGCAAGACTTACTTGCTGATAATGGTCAAAAAAGATTGGCAAGTATTAAAACAAATGGGCAAAAGAGCCTGAAAGATGGGAAAGAACAGCTCCAAACTGCTGAAAGCAACCTTGAAAATGGTAAGAGTCAGTTAGAGCAGACTGAAAGTCGCTTGAAAACGCAAGAAGAACAAGCGACCGCTTTACCAGAACCGCAAAAGAGTCAAATCGAGGGACATCTGACAAAAGCTAAGGAAGAACTGGCGACTAAAAAAGAAAAACTGGCTCAGACAGAGAGTGATCTAACCAAGGAAAAAGAGAAGCTTGAACAGCGTCAGAAAGACCTTGATGAACTGGCAGAGCCGAAATACCACGTATACAATCGCCAAACCATGCCAGGTGGTCAAGGCTACCGCATGTACAGCAATTTATCAACAAGTATTCGTTCTATCGGAAATATTTTCCCCGTGGTGCTATATATGGTCGCTGCAATGGTGACCTTTACAACGATGACTCGCTTTGTAGATGAAGAACGCACCAATGCAGGCATTTTCAAGGCCTTGGGTTACCGCAACCGAGATATTGTTGCCAAGTTTGTCCTCTATGGTTTTCTTGCAGGAACTGTGGGAACCCTTATAGGAACACTTCTTGGACATTATCTTCTTGCAGGGGTGATTTCAGATGTTATAACAGCTGGGATGGTTGTTGGAAAAAGTCACGAGTATTTCTATTGGTCTTATAGTCTCCTTGCCCTAGCTTTAAGTTGGGTATCCAGCGTTTTGCCGGCTTATCTGGTAGCGCGGAGGGAATTACACGATGAAGCAGCCCAACTCTTACTTCCCAAACCTCCCGTTAAGGGATCAAAGATTTTGCTGGAACGCCTGAGCTTTATTTGGAGTCGTTTGAGTTTTACTCATAAGGTTACGGCAAGAAATATCTTTCGTTATAAGCAACGGATGTTGATGACCATTTTTGGAGTTGCAGGTTCAGTTGCTCTCCTATTTGCAGGTCTTGGCATTCAGTCATCTGTGGGAGGAGTTGTCGAGCGCCAATTTGAACAAATCCAGCAATACCAGATGATTGTAGCGGAAAAGAGCAGTGCGAGTGAGCAAGAAAAAGCAGATTTAGAAACCGCCTTGCAGGCTGAATCTATCTATGCTTATCAAAAGATTTACTCTAAATCCATTGAAAAAGATTTCAAAGGAAAAGCAGGACTTCAAACCATCACTATGATGGTTACTAGTGGAGAAGACTTTAAGCCTTTTATCATATTAGAGGAAAATGGGCGAGAGGTGCAGGTCACCGATGGAGCGGTCGTGAGTCAAAAATTAGCCCAACTAGCAGGTGTTACGGTTGGAGATGAGCTAGAGCTTGATGGGAAGGAAATCAAGGTCGCGGCTATTTCTGAAAACTACGTTGGACACTTTGTTTATCTCAAACGAGCGACTTACGAACAAGTCTATGGACCCAGTCCGCAAGACAATACCTACCTAGTAAAATTAAAAGACCCAACACCTTCCAATACGGAGAAAGAAGCGGCTATTTTCATGGAAAAAGCTACTGTTTCTGGGGTCGTCCAAAATGCAACGGCTATCCACCTCTTTGAATCTGTAGCCAATTCTCTCAATAAAACCATGGCAATCCTTGTCCTTGTTTCCGTCTTACTAGCCATTGTCATTCTTTACAATCTCACGAATATCAATGTGGCAGAACGTATCCGCGAACTTTCCACTATTAAGGTTCTCGGTTTCCACAATAAAGAAGTGACCCTCTATATCTACCGCGAGACTATGGTGCTGTCCCTTGTGGGGATTGTTCTAGGTTTGGTAGCTGGCTACTATTTACATCAATTTTTGATACAAATGATTTCACCTGCCCCCATACTTTTTTATCCACAAGTCAGCTGGGAAGTCTATGCGCTTCCAATCGTCGCAGTGACTGTAATCTTAGCCTTATTAGGCCTATTTGTCAATCACCACTTGAGAAAAGTAGATATGCTTGAAGCCCTGAAATCAGTAGAGTAATTCACGGGTTTAAACAGTAAATCAGTTGACAAAGTCTCTGCTTCTTGGTAGAATAAGAACTGTCGTAAAGACAAATAACTTCTTCTTGGTTACAGGCATGCCAACCTGTCACTCGGATGAAGCCAAATAAAAAGGAGAAAAATCATGGCAATCTCAAAAGAGAAAAAAAATGAAATCATCGCACAATATGCACGTCACGAAGGTGATACAGGTTCAGTAGAGGTTCAAGTTGCTGTCCTTACTTGGGAAATCAACCACCTTAACGAACACATCAAACAACACAAAAAAGACCACGCTACTTACCGTGGATTGATGAAGAAAATCGGTCGCCGTCGTAACTTGCTTGCATACTTGCGTAAAAACGACGTTAACCGTTACCGTGAGTTGATTAACTCTCTAGGACTTCGTCGTTAATCTGCTTTATTTTCCACTTACATTGCGTTGTCACCTTACCTCGATATACTCAAGTATAATCTTCGGTTACGGTTCCTAGCACTGTAAGGTAAAATAAACCAGATCATCTCCCTTCGGGGAGATTTTTTTATTTTCACTAGTTTTGTAGTACAATCTTCGGCTTGTCGCCTAGTCTATAAACGTTTTATCCAGCAAGAATTATGATGCTAAGGGCGCCAAAAATCCATATGAAAATAGGGAAACGACACAGTGTTCGATGAACACAAGGAGTTTCATCTTTTTCACTAGGATTTTAGCCCGAGCTCAAATCAGCTCTCTGATATTCAGAGGGCTTTTTATGTTGTCACCTTACCTCGATATACTCAAGTATTATCTTCGGTTACGGTTCCTAGCACTGTAAGCTAAAATAAACCAGATCATCTCTCTTCGGGGAGATTTTTTATTTTCACTAGTTTTATAGTACAATCTTCGGCTTGTCGCCTAGTCTATAAACGTTTTAGCCCGAGCTCAAATCAGCTCTCTGACTTCAGATGGCTTTTTCTATATATATTTACATCCTTGTTCATCTAATAGAAATATGGTATACTTTTCATGAGAATTTTCTAAATTTTTAATTTTGTTTAAGGAGGTTTTCATGCTTTCCAAATTTTCTGGAAGCCGACAGAACGTACAATTTGTGTTACTTTTAGGTGTTTTGCTAGGTATTTTAGGGATTTCACTTTTTCTAGCTGTTTCTATGGGATCCGTAGCGATTGACTTAGGAGATACCTATCGGATCATTTTGAGCAGATTGGGATTTCCTCTTGAGATAGGAGAGGTTTCCAAGTCTACTCTTGCCATTGTATGGAACATGAGATTCCCCCGAGTATTGTTAGGTCTGATAGTAGGGGCTGGTCTTTCTATGTGTGGTAGCGTGATGCAGTCTACAGTGAACAATCCCATCGCAGAGCCTTATGTCTTAGGAATTTCTGCGGGTGCAACTCTAGGGGCAACTTTGAGCATCATTCTTGGTTTAAAAGTGATGATTAGCCTTGGAGCTTTCCTTGGAGCTATTTTGGCAACAATCGCTGTCCTCATCATTGCCTCTATGCAGGGCAGGATGACGACTTCTAGTCTGATTTTATCAGGAACGGTGGTCAACGCTCTCTTTCTAGCCTTTTCCAACTTTATTATCTCAGTTGGCGCTAATGCGGACAGTGTGATGACCATTAAGTTTTGGACCATGGGATCGCTTGCCGGGACTACTTGGGCAGACTTGGTTCTGCCAACTATAGTAGTAGGAATGGTCTTTCTATTTTTCGCTACTCAGTATCGTGTTTTTAATGCGATGATGATGGGAGATGAGGCTGCTTTAACTTTGGGAATTCCCTTACGCTTCTATTGGTATCTTTATGTGACCATGGTGGCTGTGCTGACAGCTGTCTTGGTGGCAACTTGTGGGATTATTGGATTTGTTGGACTGATTACTCCACATTTAGCTCGAGGGTTAGTAGGAACGAATTACAGGAGACTTTTTCCCGTTGCGACCTTACTGGGTGCCCTCTTTGTCGTCTGGGCAGATGTACTTTCTCGTGTCATTATTCCAAATGCTGAGCTTCCAATTGGTATTTTCACAGCCTTAGTAGGTGCTCCCTTCTTTATCTACATTGTTGGAGGTAGGCGAAGGGAGGTGAGGGCCTGATATGGACTTGATTTGTCAGGATGTCCACTTTGGACTAGGAGAGAAAAAAATCCTCAAAGGAGTTTCTCTTAAGGTTGAGGGGTATCAATTTCACACGATACTAGGGCCAAATGGAAGTGGAAAAACCAGCCTGCTTAAACTCCTCTATCGTCAGGAAAAGGCGGACAAAGGCTTGATAAGCCTAGATGGAAAGCCACTGGAGCATTGGTCACTCAAAGAAACAGCCAAGCAAATGGCAGTTGTCACCCAGTTTAATCAATTGCAGTTTGATTGTACAGTTGAGGAAATCGTCTTGTTGGGCAGAACTCCCCACCTCTCTTTTTTACAGAAGGAAAAGGAAAGGGATTATGCCCTCGTTCAAGATGCTCTCGTCAAGGTGGATATGCTTGAGAAGAAAACTCGTCTCTATTCGTCCTTGTCAGGGGGCGAGAAACAGAGAGTCTTGTTGGCACGCGCCTTGGCGCAAGAACCGACTCTCTTGCTCCTGGATGAACCTACCAATCACCTGGATATCAAGTACCAGTTAGACTTGTTGGCAATTGTGAAGAATCTCAAGGTCAATGTTTTAGCTGTCCTACATGATATTCAACTTGCTTGTCGCTATTCGGATTATCTCTATCTGATGAAAGAGGGAGAAATCCTTTACCAAGGGACTCCAAAGGAGACCATCACCCCTGAGTCATTGCAAACTGTATACGGAGTTCAAAGTCAGGTGACTTGGACCGAGGATCAGCAAGCCATGATTCACTATTTATAAAAGTAAAAAGGAAAATAAGATGAAAAAAACACTAAGCATTTTACTCGTAACAGTAGCTACCTTAACCATGGCAGCTTGTGGTAACACTACTACAGAAAAAGCTACCACACAGTCTAGCACAGAAACAAGTCAAAAGGCCAGCACAGAGACGACTTATCCGTTAACGGTTAAAACCTATGATATTAAGGGAAATGAAGTCGAACAAGTCTTTGACAAGGCACCTGAAAAAGTTATCACCAACAATCTTTCAACCACTGAAATCTTATTGGAGTTAGGCTTGAAGGATAAAATTGCTGGCATGCTCAACCCTGACAATGCTGTAACAGACAAATACAAGGACGCGATTGCGACCATTCCTCAAATTGGTGATAAAAAAACAGTCTCTCAAGAGACAGTCCTTTCTTATGAGCCAGATGCGGTGATGGGTCGAAACATGATGTTTTCAGAAAAATCCTTGGGAACAGTTAGCGCTTGGAATGAAAACAAAATCCCAGTTTATACGCAAAAAGCTTCTCTCTCAACAATTCAGCAAGATTTGGGAAATATTGTAGAAGATGTCAAAAATCTTGGAATGATTTTCAATGTTCAGGACAAGGCTAATGAATACGCAGCCCAATTACAAGCTAAAATTGACGCTGTTAAGAAAGCAAATCCAACAAGCCAAGGTGAAAAGAAAAAGGCTTTGATTATGGTTGCTTATAATGATGAAACCTTTGGTGCCTACAAGTCTGCTTTGCAAGAAAGCTTGTTGAATCAACTTGGTTATACCAACGTTGCAACGGGAACATCAGGCTTGACCTTGGAAAATCTCGTGTCAATGGATCCTGAGTTGATTATCTATGTAACCAGCGACCGCAATAAAAAATTGGATGCCAACGCAGTAGAGTTGATGAAAGCAAATGAAGTTTTGGAAAACGTTCCTGCAATTAAGAATCAAAAAATCATGACCATTTCTTACGATGAGTTGATGGATTATGGTCCAGCAGTAATTGATTCCCTTGAGAAAATCAATGACTTTATCAATAAATAATGAGTTTGATTGGGAGGGAATCCAAGTCAAGGTCAGCCTTCCTTCGGCCTATGATCCCAACCAAACCTATCCAGCGATTCTCTTGAATGATGGAAACTTGGATTTCCTCTCTTCCCTTTCAGAATCTGTGATTTTAGTGGGTTTGACTTCTGAAAATCGCCTAGATGACTACACTCCATGGAAGGCATCTGCTCTGAGAGATGGAGCTCCAGATTTTGGCGGTCAGGCGAAGGCCTATCATGGTCATTTATTTGGAGGTCTTTTAGACAGGTTGCAGTCGCTTTATCGCCTGGACAAAAATCGCCTTGCCTATGGAGGATACTCATTAGGTGGTTTGGCGGCAGTATACAGTCTTTTCTATTTTGACAAGGTCTCCTGTATCTTCTCTATCTGTGGTTCCTTTTGGTTTCCTGATTTTGTTTCTTTCTGTAAGGAAGAAAAGGTGAAAAATTTGGACTGTTTGCTGTATTTACAGAATGGTCAAACAGAAGGAGCCCATCATACCAATCGCTTGGCTCAAGCACCAGTCTACGCTGAGCAGATCCATACCAGTCTTCAGCAACGATATCCGACTGGTCAGTTTGTCTTTGATCCTTATGGACATCATGAGCAAGTGGCTGAGCGCTTTCTAGCCTTTTCCTGCTGGTTGGCCCAAAAATGGAAAATCGAATAAAAGAATTATCCCTTGGCTTTTGCCAAGGGATAATTGTATTTTTTAACCAAGAGACTCTCTCTTCTTATCTGGATTCCAGATAAAACTTGCGAAGAAGGTAAAGATAATCGTTAGGATACCAACAATCACAGCAAGGAAGAGGGCAGGGATGCGGACAAACCACCAGAGTGGATTTGGTTTTTTATCATTGTGCCATTGCTTGGTTTCTTCGTCTAAACGTTGGAATTCTGCTTGGATACGGTCTGCAACCATTTCAATCCCTTCATCATTCATTTTCTTGATGTCTGAGATATCGATAGGATTTCCAAAGTTCATATCCACACGTTCACGGCTAACCAAACCTTTTAAGGTCATGGGACCTGTGTAGGTGACCGGCATGATACGTACCTTGGCCATTTTGGCAATCAAGGCAACTCCACCCTTGACATCGTTTGAGTGACGGCTCCCGCTTGGGAACATGATGAGAGAGCGGTCGCTTTTTTTGAGGACGTTGATAGGGTACTTGATGGCAGAGGCATTAGGTTTTTCTCGGTCGATAGGAAAGGCGCCACACATACGGATCCACCAGCCAAAGATACGGTTGTTAAACAGTTCTTTTTTGGCCATAAAGATGAACTGTTTTGGCTTGGTCGCAAAAGCCATATATACAGGATCCCACCAAGTACGATGAGGAGCGACGAGGATATAGTTTTCGTCTCGGCTAGGGATTTTATCAGTATTGTGATAGTGGGCATTGCCATTGATGGACCACAAGATCAGCATGACTAGTCCACGCAAATAAGTATAAAACATGAGATCTCCTTCGATTGTATTGCTTTTATTATTATACCTTATCAAAAGACTACTGGCAAACTTTTTCAGTTATCAGCCAACAGTTTTAGATGGGATTAGAATTCTTTTAAAAAAAATGATATGATAGAATTTATGGATAAAAATAAGATTATGGGATTAACCCAAAGAGAAGTCAAGGAAAGACAGGCTCAAGGTTTGGTCAATGACTTTACCGCTTCAGCCAGTACCAGTACTTGGCAAATCTTCAAACGAAATGTTTTTACACTTTTTAACGCATTAAACTTTGCTATTGCCCTAGCGCTGGCCTTTGTTCAGGCTTGGAGCAATCTGGTCTTCTTTGCCGTTATTTGCTTTAATGCTTTTTCTGGGATTGTGACCGAGCTCCGGGCCAAACACATGGTGGACAAGCTCAATCTCATGACCAAGGAAAAAGTCAAAACCATTCGTGAGGGTCAAGAAGTTGCTCTCGATCCAGAAGAGTTGGTTCTAGGAGATGTCATTCGTTTGTCTGCTGGGGAGCAGATTCCTAGTGATGCTCTGGTTCTGGGAGGATTTGCGGAAGTCAATGAAGCCATGTTGACGGGTGAGAGTGATTTGGTGCAAAAAGAAGTGGATGCCTTGCTTTTATCAGGGAGTTTCCTAGCCAGTGGCGCAGTTTTGGCTCAAGTTCACCATGTCGGGGCAGACAACTATGCTTCCAAACTCATGCTGGAAGCTAAGACAGTGAAACCCATCAACTCTCGTATCATGAAATCACTGGACAAGCTAGCAGGCTTTACTGGGAAGATTATCATTCCCTTTGGTCTAGCTCTCCTCCTAGAAGCCTTGATGTTAAAAGGCTTGCCCCTCAAGTCTTCTGTAGTGAATACTTCGACAGCACTTTTGGGTATGTTGCCCAAGGGAATTGCCCTTTTGACCATCACTTCGCTCTTGACTGCGGTGATCAAGCTGGGCTTGAAAAAGGTCTTGGTGCAGGAGATGTACTCTGTTGAGACCTTGGCGCGCGTGGATATGCTCTGTCTGGACAAGACGGGAACCATCACTCAAGGAAAGATGCAGGTGGAGGCAGTTCTTCCGCTGACGGAAACGTATGGTGAAGAGGCTATTACTAACATTCTGACCAGCTACATAGCTCACAGTGAGGATAAAAATCCAACAGCCCAGGCTATTCGCCAGCGTTTTGTGGGAGAAATAGCCTATCGCATGCTTTCGAATCTTCCCTTCTCTAGCGACCGCAAGTGGGGGGCTATGGAGTTAGAAGGGCTAGGAACGGTTTTCTTAGGTGCGCCTGAGATGTTGCTGGACTCTGAAGTCCCAGAAGCCAGAGAGGCCTTGGAGAGAGGTTCTCGTGTCTTGGTCTTGGCTCTCAGTCACGAAAAACTAGAACACCACAAACCACAAAAACCATCTGATATTCAAGCCTTGGCACTGCTGGAGATCTTGGATCCCATTCGAGAAGGAGCAGCTGAGACACTGGACTATCTCCGTTCTCAAGAAGTGGGACTAAAAATTATCTCTGGGGACAATCCAGTTACGGTTTCCAGCATTGCCCAGAAGGCTGGCTTTGCAGACTATCACAGCTATGTTGATTGCTCAAAAATCACGGATGAGGAATTGATGGCCATGGCTGAGGGAACAGCAATTTTTGGTCGTGTTTCCCCTCATCAAAAGAAACTCATCATCCAAACGCTGAAAAAAGCGGGGCACACAACGGCCATGACAGGGGATGGAGTCAATGATATCCTGGCCCTTCGTGAGGCGGATTGTTCGATCGTAATGGCTGAAGGGGATCCGGCGACTCGTCAGATTGCCAATCTAGTTCTCTTGAACTCAGACTTTAATGATGTTCCTGAGATTCTCTTTGAAGGCCGTCGGGTGGTCAATAACATTGCCCATATTGCACCGATTTTCTTGATTAAAACTATCTATTCCTTCCTGTTAGCAGCCATCTGTATTGCCAGTGTTTTATTAGGACGGTCTGAGTGGATTTTGATTTTCCCTTTCATTCCGATCCAGATTACCATGATTGACCAATTTGTGGAAGGTTTCCCACCATTTGTCTTGACTTTTGAGCGAAATATCAAGCCGGTTGAGCCAAATTTCCTCAGAAGGTCTATGCTTCGTGCCCTACCAAGTGCACTTATGATCGTCTTCAGCGTTCTTTTTGTGAAAATATTTGGAACGAGCCAAGGATGGTCTGAGATAGAAATCTCAAGCCTACTTTATTATCTTCTTGGGTCTATCGGTTTCTTATCCGTATTTAGAGCCTGCATGCCATTTACCCTCTGGCGTGTCCTCTTGATTGTCTGGTCGGTAGGAGGCTTCCTAGCCACAGCTCTCTTCCCAAGAATCCAGAAACTGCTTGAAATTTCGACACTTACAGGACAAACATTTCCTGTTTACCTTGTCATGATGGCTGTCTTTACTGTGAGTTTCATTCTAACCAGTCGTTACCAAGCCAGAAAATAAAGAAAGACTGCAATCTGTGGATTGCGGTCTTTTTAGGTGCAAGATTGCTAGCTAAAATATGGTATAATAAAAGGCAATAGAGTTTTGGAAAGTGAGAGAAGATGATTTCAAAGAGATTAGAATTGGTAGCTTCCTTTGTGCCACAGGGGGCCGTTTTACTAGATGTGGGGAGTGACCATGCTTATCTACCTATCGATTTGGTCGAAAGAGGCCAAATTGAAGGTGCTATTGCTGGTGAGGTCGTAGAAGGACCCTACCAGTCTGCGGTTAAGAATGTTGAGGCTCACGGTCTAAAGGAGAAAATCCAAGTCCGTTTAGCCAATGGTTTGGCATCTTTTGAAGAATCTGATCAAGTATCGGTCATCACTATTGCTGGTATGGGCGGGCGCTTGATTGCAACGATCCTAGAAGAAGGCTTGGACAAGCTTGCGAATGTAGAACGTTTAATCCTCCAGCCCAATAATCGTGAAGACGACTTGCGCATCTGGCTACAAGACCACGGTTTTCAAATCGTAGCAGAAAGCATCCTAGAAGAAGCTGGCAAGTTTTATGAAATTCTAGTTGTGGAAGCAGGACAAATGAAGCTATCAACCAGTGATGTTCGCTTTGGACTTTTCTTGTCCAAAGAAGTCAGCTCAGTCTTTATCAAAAAATGGCAAAAAGAAGCTACTAAGCTAGAGTTCGCTCTTAGCCAAATCCCAGAAAAAAATCTGGAGGAACGTCAAGTTCTAGTAGATAAAATTCAAGCCATCAAGGAGGTGCTCCATGTTAGCAAGTGAAGTAATTAACGCATATGAAGCCTTTTGCCCTCAGGAATTTTCAATGGAGGGAGATAGCCGTGGCCTGCAAATTGGAACTTTGGACAAGGATATCCAAAGGGTCATGGTTGCCCTTGATATTCGTGAAGAGACGGTGGCAGAGGCTATTGAAAAGGGTGTGGATTTGATTATCGTCAAGCACGCGCCAATTTTCCGTCCCATCAAGGACTTGGTAGCCAGCCGTCCGCAAAATCAGATTTACATCGACCTTATCAAGCATGACATCGCCGTTTATATCAGTCACACCAATATTGACATCGTTGAGAATGGTCTCAATGACTGGTTCTGCCAGATGCTAGGCATTGAGGAGACGACTTATCTCCAGGAAACAGGTCCAGAACGTGGGATTGGGCGTATTGGTGACATTCAACCACAGACTTTTGGAGCATTTGCTCAGCATATCAAGCAAGTCTTTGGTCTAGATAGCCTTCGAATGGTGCATTATCAAGAGAGTGATTTGCAGAAGCCTATTTCAAGAGTGGCCATCTGTGGCGGTAGTGGTCAATCTTTCTATAAGGATGCTTTGGCAAAGGGGGCAGATATTTATATCACTGGTGATATCTACTATCACACAGCTCAGGATATGTTGTCTGATGGCCTGTTGGCATTGGATCCAGGTCACTATATAGAAGTGCTTTTTGTGGAAAGAGTCGCAGCACTTCTTACTCAATGGAAGGAAGAGAAAGGCTGGGACATTGATATTTTACCTAGTCAAGCATCGACCAATCCTTTCCACCATATCTAGTTAGAAAGTGAAGACAATGAAAAAAGTTGCCATTATTGGAGCAGGGATTGTAGGGGCAACTGCTGCCTACTACCTTTCTAAAGAAAGTGACCTAGAGGTGACCGTTTTTGACCATGGACAAGGTCAGGCTACCAAAGCAGCAGCGGGAATTATCAGTCCTTGGTTTTCCAAACGCCGTAATAAAGCCTGGTACAAGATGGCGCGCTTGGGAGCTGACTTTTATGTGGATTTGTTGGCTGATTTAGAAAAGTCTGGTCAGGAAATCGACTTTTACCAACGCTCAGGAGTTTTTCTCTTGAAAAAGGATGAATCCAAACTAGAAGAACTTTATGAACTAGCCCTCCAGCGTAGAGAAGAATCTCCCTTGATAGGCCAGTTAGATGTTCTGAATCAAGCATCTGCCGATGAATTATTCCCTGGTTTGCAGGGATTCGACCGCCTGCTCTATGCTTCTGGTGGAGCGAGAGTAGATGGTCACCTCTTAGTAACTCGTTTGCTAGAAGCCAGTCAAGTCAAGCTGGTCAAAGAAAAAGTGAGTCTGACACCTTTAGCATCCGGCTATCAGATTGGTGAAGACTTGTTTGATCAGGTTATTTTAGCGACGGGAGCTTGGTTGGGTGACATTTTGGAGCTTTTAGGGTATGAGGTAGATGTTCGTCCCCAAAAGGGACAGCTCCGAGATTATCAACTCTCCGAAGACCTAGCATCTTACCCTGTTGTCATGCCGGAAGGAGAGTGGGATTTGATCCCTTTTGCAGGTGGGAAATTGTCTTTAGGAGCTACCCATGAAAACGACATGGGATTTGACTTGACGGTGGATGAAACCTTGCTCCAGCAAATGGAGGATGCGGCCTTGCCTCACTATCCAGCCTTGGCAGGAGCGAAATCATCGGGTGAGCGTGTGGGAATTCGTGCTTACACCAGTGATTTCTCGCCTTTCTTTGGGGAAGTACCTGGCTTAGCAGGTGTCTATGCGGCTAGTGGCCTAGGTTCATCAGGCCTCACAACTGGGCCTATCATTGGTTACCACTTAGCTCAACTGATCCAAGACAAGGAATTGACCTTGGACCCAGTAAACTATCCAATTGCAAACTATGTCAAACGAGTAAAAAGCGAATGATACTCAATGAAAATTAAAGAGCAAGCTAGGAAGCTAGCCACAGGCTGCTCAAAGCACTGTTTTGAGGCTGTGGATAGAGCTGATGAAGTCAGCTCAAAACACTGTTTTGAGGTTGTGGATAGAACTGACGAAGTCAGTAACCATACCAACCCACGGCAAGGCGAAGCTAACGTGGCTTGAAGAGATTTTCGAAGAGTATAAGCATTTTACTGAAATTTTAGCCTCCCCTCTAGGATGGCAAATGACATTCCCTATCAAAAATGATAAAATAAGAAAAAATAATCCGAGAATCGAGGAAAAAAGATGAAAGAAAAGATTTTGGTAACTGGTGGTGCCGGATTTATTGGAACCCACACTGTTATTGAGTTGATCCAAGCAGGTCATCAAGTGGTTGTAGTGGATAATCTTGTCAATAGCAATCGTAAGAGTTTAGAAGTTGTTGAGAGAATCACAGGAGTTGAGGTGCCTTTCTATGAGGCAGATATCCGTGACACAGATACTCTCAGAGATATTTTCAAGCAGGAAGAACCGACTGGTGTGATTCACTTTGCTGGTTTGAAGGCTGTTGGCGAATCAACCCGTATCCCTCTTGCCTACTATGACAATAATATCGCTGGAACTGTCAGCCTTTTGAAAGCCATGGAAGAAAACAACTGTAAGAACATCATCTTCAGTTCTTCTGCGACAGTTTACGGAGATCCTCATACAGTTCCAATCTTAGAAGATTTTCCGCTTTCAGTGACCAACCCGTACGGTCGTACTAAGCTCATGTTAGAGGAAATTTTGACCGATATCTACAAGGCAGACTCAGAATGGAATGTGGTCTTGCTTCGTTACTTTAATCCAATCGGAGCGCATGAAAGTGGAGACTTGGGAGAAAATCCAAACGGAATTCCAAACAATCTCTTGCCTTATGTTTCACAAGTAGCAGTTGGCAAACTAGAACAAGTACAAGTCTTTGGAGATGATTACGATACAGAAGATGGAACTGGGGTTCGTGACTATATCCATGTTGTCGATTTAGCCAAAGGTCACGTTGCAGCTTTGAAAAAACTCCAAAAAGGTTCAGGTCTAAACATTTATAACCTTGGAACTGGTAAAGGTTACTCCGTTCTTGAAATTATCCAAAACATGGAAAAAGCAGTGGGACGTCCTATTCCTTACCGCATCGTAGAACGTCGCCCAGGTGATATCGCTGCCTGTTACTCAGACCCTGCAAAAGCCAAGGCTGAACTGGGATGGGAAGCAGAACTCGACATCACCCAAATGTGTGAAGACGCATGGCGTTGGCAAAGCAAGCATCCAAATGGATTTGAAGACTAAGATGATGATTTCGATCATTGTCCCATGTCTAAACGAAGAGGAAGTACTTCCTCTTTTTTATCAGTCTGTGGAAGCTCTGCTTCCTGACTTGGGAGCAGAGGTCGAATATGTATTTGTAGACGATGGCTCAAGCGATGGGACCTTGGAGCTTTTGAAGGCCTATCGGGAGCAAAATCCTGCGGTCCGTTATGTCTCATTCTCACGAAATTTTGGGAAAGAGGCAGCCTTATACGCAGGCTTGCAGCATGCAACTGGAGACTTGGTGGTCGTGATGGATGCAGACCTTCAGGATCCTCCTAGTATGCTACTTGAGATGAAATCCTTACTAGACCAAAATGCAGACTTGGACTGTATTGGGACACGGAGAACTAGTCGGGAGGGAGAACCCTTTTTCCGCAGTTTCTGTGCGAACCTCTTTTACCGCCTCATGCAAAAAATTAGCCCAGTGGCTCTACCTTCAGGTGTCCGTGATTTTCGTATGATGAGAAGGTCTGTGGTAGATGCTATTTTAACACTGACCGAATCCAATCGTTTTTCTAAAGGACTCTTTGCCTGGGTGGGTTTTAAAACGCACTATCTTGATTATCCAAACGTTGAACGACAGGCTGGCAAGACCAGTTGGAGTTTTAGACAACTCTTTTTCTACTCGATTGAAGGAATTCTCAATTTTTCAGATTTTCCCTTGAGTATAGCTTTTGTAGCGGGACTTCTATCTTGTTTTCTTTCTTTTGTGATGACAGTTTTTGTAGTGTTTCGGACTCTTATCTTGGGAAATCCGACATCTGGTTGGACGTCTTTGATGGCTGTCATTCTCTTTCTTGGAGGGATTCAACTCCTGACAATTGGGATTCTCGGTAAGTATATCAGTAAGATTTACCTAGAAACCAAAAAAAGACCACTCTATCTCGTCAAAGAAAAAAGTGACCTTTCTATTGTTGAAGGAAAAAAATAACCAAAAAA
This sequence comes from Streptococcus oralis subsp. oralis, assembly GCF_002096495.1. Classification (GTDB taxonomy): domain Bacteria; phylum Bacillota; class Bacilli; order Lactobacillales; family Streptococcaceae; genus Streptococcus; species Streptococcus oralis_CU. The sequence continues at coordinate 163,843 of NZ_NCUO01000010.1, forward strand.
GACTATAATTTTACCTAGAAATATGCTAAACTAGTAGGTGTGGGAAAAATGAGAAAAAATCAATAACATTCATTCCCTGCTTCCTACGATGGATCTTTTAGAAGTGCACGTGTAGGACAATTTTTGATGGCCTCCAGAACATCGCTGGTCTCAGCGATTTCTCTTTGCAATTCAACTGGATCATCGTAAAATCGAACGATTCCATTATCATGGTAATCAAAGAGTTCAGAATAGGTTTGGCAAAGCCCGCAGGCGATGCACCGTTCGGGTATAAGTGTGACTTTCATATTTATATTGTAATAAGAAAATGAAAAAAAAACAAGGAGTAAGGTATGGAAAAGGAACCGTGGCAAGAAGATATTTACGAAAACAATGAGGAAGAAACAAGATCAGAGCGTCGACACCGGAAACAAAAAGGGAAAGGCGTAGTTGCCAATCGTGTCTTGACAGTTCTAGCTAGCCTCTTCTTTGTAATTGTTGTAGCGATGGTAGTTGTATTGATTTACCTATCAACCGGTGGAAGCAATCGTACATCATCTTTGAAGGACTTCTATGATGCATCGTCTCCTTCTACAAGTTCAAGTTCTAAAGTGGAAGAATCATCATCTTCAAGTAGCAAGGTAGAGGAAACAACTTCTTCTGAATCAACACCTTCACAGAGCAGTTCGGAAGAACATACTACAGAGGGTGAAGGAACACTTACAGTACAGCCTGGAGAGGGAGAAGCAGCTCTTGCTCAACGTGCAGGGATTTCCATTGCCCAGCTAGAAGCCCTAAATCCTTCTCACATGTCATCTGGATCTTGGTTTGCCAACCCAGGTGATGTGATTAAGACAAGATAGGAGTCGGTCATGAAGACAATTCAAATTGCTATCGATGGTCCAGCTTCGAGTGGTAAGAGTACGGTCGCAAAGATTGTCGCTAAAGATTTTGGTTACACTTATCTCGATACAGGTGCTATGTACCGTGCTGCGACTTATATAGCGCTCAAGCACCAGTTGGATGCAGGAAATGTAGACCAACTTCTTGAGCTTCTTAACCAACACCCCATTAGTTTTGGTCGTTCAGAAACAGGTGAGCAACTTGTTTTTGTAGGGGATGTTGAGATTACGCATCCGATTCGTGAAAATGAAGTGACCAACAAGGTTTCAAGCATTGCTGCCATTCCTGAAGTGCGTGAGAAACTGGTTTCGCTCCAGCAAGAGATTGCTCAGCAAGGTGGTATCGTCATGGATGGGCGTGATATCGGGACAGTTGTTTTACCACAAGCTGAACTCAAGATTTTCCTAGTGGCTTCTGTTGAAGAAAGAGCAGAGCGTCGTTACAAGGAAAATATTGCCAAAGGCATTGAGACAGATTTGGAAACGTTGAAAGAAGAGATTGCTGCGCGTGACTACAAGGACAGTCATCGTGAAACCTCACCTCTCAAACAGGCTGAGGATGCAGTTTACCTTGACACAACTGGACTAAGTATCCAAGAAGTGGTTGAAAAAATCGAATCAGAAGCAAAAAAATATATGTCCTAAGGGCGAGAGGAGCAGGCTGAATGAAGCCTGCTCCTTTTCTCTCTTTTGCGCGCGTTTCAAAACAGCCTTTTTGGGAGAATTTTGATAAAATAGTAGTATCAATAAAAAGGACGGAAGCATGACAAAGAAAATCATAGCCATTTGGGCCCAAGATGAAAAAGGTGTGATTGGGAAGGAAGATCGTCTCCCTTGGCATTTGCCAGCAGAGTTGCAACATTTTAAGGAAACAACTTTAAATCATGCTATACTGATGGGACGAGTGACCTTTGATGGTATGGGACGTCGTCTGCTTCCAAAACGGCAAACCCTGATTTTAACGCGAAATAGCGAAGAAGTCATAGATGGGGCGCTCGTATTTCAAGATGTGGAGTCTGTTTTAGCGTGGTATCAGAGTCAGGAAAAAAATCTCTATATCATTGGCGGAAAGCAGATTTTTCAGGCTTTTGAGCCTTATTTAGATGAAATCATCGTGACACAGATTCATGCTCAGGTGGAGGGAGATACCTATTTCCCTGAGGAGTTTGACTTGTCTCATTTTGAGACAGTAGCAAGCAAATCTTACACCCGAGATGAGAAAAACGACTATGATTTTACCATCGAATACCGAGATAGAAAGGAAGTCTAATGGAGCGCAGTATATTTGGATTTTTTACAGCTTTTTTGTGTGTGATCTGTATTTTGACTGGAGCACAGGCTTTTCGTAAGAAGCGCTATGGACTGTCTGCCTTACTCTGGTTGAATGCTTTTACCAATCTGGTAAACAGTGTCCACGCTTTTTATATGACCTTATTTTAGATAGAATGATAAATTAGAATGGAAGGAAATCATGCCTACAAATAGGAAAAATGATATGATGGTTTATTGCTCATTTTGTGGCAAAAGCCAAGAAGAAGTAAAGAAAATAATCGCTGGGAACAATGCCTTTATCTGTAATGAATGTGTGGAATTGGCCCAGGAAATCATTCGGGAGGAGTTGGCTGAGGAAGTCTTGGCAGATTTGTCTGAAGTACCAAAACCAATCGAGCTCCTCAATATCCTAAATCACTATGTGATCGGTCAGGATCGTGCTAAACGTGCCTTGGCAGTGGCAGTTTACAACCACTACAAACGCATCAATTTCCACGATACTCGTGAAGAGTCAGAAGATGTGGATTTGCAGAAGTCAAATATCTTGATGATTGGCCCAACTGGTTCTGGGAAAACCTTCTTGGCTCAGACTTTGGCTAAGAGCTTGAATGTGCCTTTTGCTATTGCAGATGCGACAGCTCTGACTGAGGCTGGGTATGTGGGTGAGGACGTGGAAAATATCCTCCTCAAACTTTTGCAGGCTGCTGACTTTAACATCGAACGTGCAGAACGTGGGATTATCTACGTAGATGAAATTGACAAAATTGCCAAGAAGAGCGAGAATGTGTCTATCACACGTGACGTTTCGGGTGAAGGTGTGCAACAAGCCCTTCTCAAGATTATCGAGGGAACTGTCGCTAGCGTGCCGCCTCAAGGAGGACGCAAACATCCACAACAAGAGATGATTCAGGTGGATACTAAAAATATCCTCTTTATCGTAGGTGGTGCTTTTGATGGCATCGAAGAAATCGTTAAACAACGTCTGGGAGAAAAAGTCATCGGTTTTGGCCAAAATAACAAGGCGATTGACGAAAACAGCTCCTACATGCAAGAAATCATCGCAGAAGACATTCAAAAATTCGGTATTATCCCTGAGTTGATTGGACGCTTGCCTGTCTTTGCTGCTCTTGAGCAATTGACGGTCGATGACTTGGTTCGCATCTTGAAAGAGCCAAGAAATGCCTTGGTGAAACAATACCAAACCTTGCTTTCTTATGATGATGTTGAGTTGGAATTTGAAGATGAAGCCCTTCAAGAAATCGCCAATAAGGCTATCGAACGCAAAACTGGTGCGCGTGGTCTTCGGTCTATTATCGAAGAAACCATGCTAGATGTTATGTTTGAAGTACCGAGTCAGGAAAATGTGAAATTGGTCCGCATCACAAAAGAAGCTGTTGATGGAACGGAAAAACCCATTCTAGAAACAGCCTAGAGGTGACTATGGAAATCAATACACACAATGCTGAAATCCTGCTCAGTGCGGCAAACAAGTCCCACTATCCGCAGGATGAACTGCCAGAGATTGCCCTTGCAGGGCGTTCAAATGTCGGCAAGTCTAGCTTTATCAACACCATGTTGAACCGCAAAAATCTTGCTCGTACATCAGGAAAACCTGGGAAGACCCAGTTACTCAACTTCTTCAACATTGATGACAAGATGCGTTTTGTGGATGTACCAGGTTATGGCTATGCCCGCGTTTCTAAAAAGGAACGTGAAAAATGGGGGCGCATGATTGAGGAGTACCTAACGACTCGGGAAAATCTCCGTGCGGTTGTCAGTTTGGTGGATCTCCGCCACGACCCGTCAGCAGATGATGTGCAGATGTACGAATTTCTCAAGTATTATGAGATTCCGGTTATCATCGTTGCGACCAAGGCGGACAAGATTCCTCGCGGTAAGTGGAACAAGCACGAATCAGCAATCAAAAAGAAATTAAACTTTGACCCAAGTGACGACTTCATCCTCTTTTCATCTGTCAGCAAGGCAGGGATGGATCAGGCTTGGGATGCAATATTAGAAAAATTGTGAGGGAAAGAAATGGCAAAAACAATTCATACAGACAAAGCTCCAAAAGCAATCGGACCATATGTTCAAGGGAAAATCGTTGGCAATCTTTTGTTTGCTAGCGGTCAAGTTCCCCTATCTCCTGAAACTGGAGAAATTGTAGGAGAAACGATCCAAGAACAGACAGAACAAGTCTTGAAAAATATCGGCGCTATTTTGGCAGAAGCAGGAACAGACTTTGACCATGTTGTTAAAACAACTTGCTTCTTGAGCGATATGAATGACTTTGTTCCTTTTAACGAGGTTTACCAGACTGCCTTTAAAGAGGAATTTCCAGCTCGTTCAGCTGTAGAGGTTGCACGTCTTCCTCGTGATGTAAAAGTCGAAATTGAAGTGATCGCAGAGATTGGATAAGCTAGTTGAAGTTTGGCTCTGCCAAACTTTTTTTGATATAAGGAGAGATAGATGACAAAGAAACAACTTCACCTGGTGATTGTGACAGGGATGAGTGGCGCAGGGAAAACAGTAGCCATTCAGTCCTTCGAGGATTTGGGATATTTCACTATTGACAATATGCCACCAGCCCTCTTGCCAAAGTTTTTGCAGTTGGTAGAGACCAAGGATGATGACCACAAACTGGCCTTGGTTGTGGACATGCGGAGCCGTTCCTTCTTTTCAGAGATTCAGGCAGTTTTGGATGAATTGGAAAACCAAGATGATTTGGATTTCAAAATTCTCTTTTTGGATGCAAAAGATAAGGAATTGGTGGCCCGTTACAAGGAAACCAGACGGAGTCACCCTCTAGCAGCGGATGGTCGGATTTTGGACGGCATCAAGCTGGAGCGCGAGCTCTTGGCACCTTTGAAAAACATGAGCCAAAATGTGGTGGATACGACAGAACTTACTCCGCGTGAACTTCGTAAAACCATTGCTGAGCAATTTTCGGACCAAGAACAAGCCCAGTCTTTCCGTATCGAAGTCATGTCTTTTGGATTCAAGTATGGTATTCCTATCGATGCAGACTTGGTCTTTGATGTCCGTTTCTTACCAAACCCATACTACCTCCCTGAACTCCGTAATCAGACAGGTGAGGATCAAGCAGTTTATGACTATGTGATGAATCATGAAGAGTCTGAAAGTTTCTATCAGCACTTACTCGCCTTGATTGAACCCATTTTGCCAAGTTACAAAAAAGAAGGCAAGTCTGTTTTAACCATTGCAGTAGGATGTACAGGTGGACAACACCGTAGTGTTGCCTTTGCCAAACGCATAGCTGAGGACCTTGCTAAAAACTGGTCTGTCAATGAAAGCCATCGTGACAAAGACAGAAGAAAGGAAACGGTAAACCGTTCATGAGAAAACCAAAGATAACGGTAATTGGTGGAGGAACAGGTATCCCCGTCATTTTGAAAAGCTTGCGAGAAAAGGATGTTGATATCGCAGCCATCGTAACGGTAGCTGATGATGGCGGCTCTTCTGGTGAACTAAGAAAGAATATCCAACAGCTGACACCACCAGGAGATCTTCGCAATGTCCTGGTAGCCATGTCGGATATGCCTAAATTTTATGAGAAGGTTTTTCAGTACCGCTTTTCAGAAGACGCTGGTGCTTTTGCAGGTCATCCTCTAGGAAATATCATTATAGCAGGGCTTTCTGAAATGCAAGGGTCCACTTATAATGCCATGCAGCTGCTAAGTCTCTTTTTCCACACAACAGGAAAAATCTACCCCTCAAGCGATCAGCCTTTGACACTGCATGCAGTCTTTAAAGACGGTTCTGAGGTGGCAGGTGAGAGCCACATTGCAGATCATCCCGGCATGATCGACCATGTCTATGTGACCAATACCTTGGATGATGAAACGCCCCAAGCCAGCCGTCGAGTGGTCAATACTATCCTAGAGAGTGATATGATCGTCTTGGGGCCTGGTTCCCTCTTTACATCGATTTTGCCCAATATTGTCATTGAGGAGATTGGGCAGGCTCTCTTGGAGACTAAGGCTGAGATTGCCTATGTCTGCAATATCATGACCCAGCGTGGGGAAACAGAGCACTTTTCAGACAGTGACCACGTGGAAGTCCTCCATCGACACTTAGGTAGGCCATTTATTGATACGGTCTTGGTTAATATCGAGAAGGTTCCTAGAGAATACATGGATACCAACCGTTTTGATGAATATTTGGTTCAGGTAGAGCATGATTTTGCTGGTCTTTGCAAGCAGGTCCCTCGTGTGATTTCATCCAACTTCCTTCGTTTGGAAAATGGAGGAGCCTTCCATGATGGCGATTTGATTGTAGATGAATTGATGCGCATTATACAGGTGAGAAAATGAGTTTTACAGTTGCAGTAAAAGAGGAAATTCTTGGTCAACACCATCTCAGTCGTTATGAACTATCGGCCATTATCAAGATGTCTGGCAGTATCGGTCTATCTAGTTCGGGCTTGACCTTGTCAGTCGTAACTGAAAATGCTAAGTTAGCTCGGCACCTTTATGAGTCCTTTCTCCATTTTTATGAGATCAAGTCAGAAATTCGTCACCATCAGAGAAGCAATCTTCGCAAGAATCGTGTCTATACGGTCTATACAGATGAGAGGGTGCAGGAGCTTTTAGCTGATTTGCGACTTGCGGATTCCTTCTTTGGTTTGGAGACGGGTATTGATCCCGATATCTTAGCAGATGAAGAGGCTGGTCGTGCTTACTTATGTGGGGCCTTTCTGGCAAATGGTAGCATCCGAGATCCGGAGTCTGGCAAGTACCAGTTGGAGATCAGTTCTGTATATCTGGACCACGCCCATGGACTAGCCTCTCTCCTTCAGCAGTTTTTGTTGGATGCCAAGGTTATTGAGCGAAAGAAAGGTGCAGTTACCTATCTCCAGCGTGCAGAGGACATCATGGATTTCTTGATCGTGATTGGGGCTATGCAGGCGCGTGATAACTTTGAGCGCGTCAAGATTTTGCGTGAAACTCGTAACGATCTCAATCGAGCCAATAATGCCGAGACAGCTAATATCGCTCGGACAGTTTCTGCCAGCATGAAGACTATCAATAATATCAGTAAAATCAAAGATAGAATGGGTTTGGAAAATTTACCAGTGGATTTGCAGGAGGTGGCTCGCTTACGGATCCAGCACCCAGACTACTCTATCCAGCAGTTGGCGGATAGCCTGAGCAATCCCCTGACCAAAAGTGGTGTCAACCACAGACTCAGAAAAATAAACAAGATTGCAGATGAACTATAAAACCACGAATCGTTGATCCGTGGTTCTTTTCTTATAAACTGGTCGAGTGTTTGGGTTGTACTTTTTGGTCAGGGTCAATGTAGTTAATGGCATTGTTAACAGCTGTTGGAGCTTCACCCAGTCCTGTCGCAATCAAATCAATCTTACCTTCATAGTAGCAGCAGTCGCCGATAGCATAGATACCTGCTTGGCTGGATTCTTGTTTGCTATTGACGATAATCTTGTGACGGTTGAGATCCAGACCCCAATTTTTAAGATTGCCAACAGATGATTTGAAACCATAGTTGACAAAGAGGTGGTCTACTTCGATAGTTTCGGTTTCATCTGATTTGACTTTGGTGATTTCTAGTTTATCGAGTGTTTTTCCATCTCCGATAAGTTGGCTAGGAACGAACGGTGTCTTGATGGTCACAGATGATTCTTGCAAGGCTTGCACACTATGTTCCAAGGCGCGGAAATTATCTCTGCGGTGAACGAGAGTGGTTGGGGCAATCTTTTCAAAAGCCAGAGCCCAGTCCACTGCTGAGTCTCCCCCACCAAGGATGGTTACTTTCTTGCCAGCGTATTGTTGGATGTTGGAAACGTGGTGGTGGATATTTTCATAGTCCTCAACGTTCTCCAATTCGAGCGGACGTGGTTTAAAGGCACCTCCACCCATAGCAATGATGACTGTTTTGGTCAGATGGCTTCCCTTGTTGGTTGTGATGGTGAATCCTTGATCTTGCTTCTCAATTTCAAGAACGGTTTCGTTGAGGTGAACAGGTGTTTCAAAGCCGTTTAGCTGTTCAATCAAGCGATTGGTCAGTTCTTCCCCAGTTAGGTTTGAAAAACCTGGCACATCAAGGATTTGCTTTTCAGGGTAGAGGATGGCAGGTTGACCACCGAGCTGGGGAAGGGAGTCAATGATTTGGACTTTGGCTTGGCGTAGGTGGGCGTAAAAGGCAGCAAAGAGCCCGACAGGACCGCCACCGACAATGGTAATATCATAGAGTTGAGACATGATTTCTCCTTCGTTTTTTCTAATCAGTTTATTTTATCATATTTTTGCTTAATTTAAAATGAGGTAGGATAGGGAAAAAATGGGCAAAAAATGGTATAATGGTACAGAAAGTGTTTCGACAGGGAGGAGGCCAGGGATGAATTTTCAACAATTATCCAATTTACAATACTGGACGAGTTTGTTTTCAAGTCCTTGGACGATAGTCATCAATCTGATAGATATTCTCATTGTGACTTATATTTTATATCATTTTACCAAAGCGATTGCAGGGACCAAAATCATGATTTTGGTGCGGGGAGTCTTGGTCTTTATTTTAGGTCAGATTCTGTCCAATATGATTGGTTTGACGACCATTTCCTGGTTGATTAATCAGATCATCACCTACGGGGTCATTGCAGCGGTGGTTATTTTTTCACCAGAGATTCGGACTGGTTTGGAACGATTGGGTCGAGCTACTGATTTCTTCTCCAATGCGCCTATTAGTGCGGAAGAGCAAATGGTTCGCGCCTTTGTCAAATCAGTCGAGTACATGAGTCCTCGTAAGATTGGTGCTCTGGTAGCAGTTCAGCGAGTGAGAACCTTGCAGGAATACATCTCAACTGGGATTCCTCTAGATGCTAAAATTTCCTCTGAGTTATTGATTAATATCTTTATCCCCAATACTCCCTTACACGATGGAGCGGTCATTGTCAGAGAAGATCGGATTGCCGTAACTTCAGCCTACCTACCCCTGACTGAAAATACGGGAATTTCCAAGGAGTTTGGGACACGTCACAGGGCAGCGATTGGTTTGTCGGAAGTATCAGATGCTCTTACCTTTGTGGTTTCTGAGGAAACAGGTGGAATCTCAATCACCTATAATGGAGTCTTTAAGCATGATTTGACCTTGGAAGAGTTTGAATCGGAGTTAAGAAGAATCTTGCTTCCAGCATCAGAGGAAAAACAAGGTTTGAAAGAGCGTTTGCTAGGAGGATTGAAACATGAGAAAAAATAGTCTTTATATTATTTCTTCCTTCTTTTTCGCCTGCATCCTCTTTATCTATGCGACTTCAACAAACTATCAGAATAGCAATAGTGCTAGACAGGTGCGGACAGAAACCTATACCAATACGGTTCTTAATGTCCCAATCGATATTCAGTATGACAGTGCTCAGTACTTTATCAGTGGTTTTACATCTGAAGTGACCGTCTTTCTGACTGGGTCAAACAGAGTTGCTTTGGCGAGTGAGATGCAGGAAAGCACTCGGAAATTCAAGGTCAAAGCTGACTTAACCAATGCCAGTGTAGGAACCATCGAAGTTCCCCTGACTATTGAAAATTTACCGAGTGGTTTGACGGCTGTTGCGACACCGCAAAAGATAACAGTCAAGGTTGGTAAAAAAGCAAAACGTGATAATGTAATCGTTGTGCCGGAGATTGACCCTAGTCAGATTGATTCTCGTGTGAAAATTGATACAGTCACTGTATCAGATGAAAAAGTAACGGTTATTAGTGATGAGGAAACTCTCTCTAGAGTAGATCGTGTCATTGCCATCTTGCCAACGAGTGAACGGATAACAGGTAATTATTCGGCTTCTGTTCCTCTACAAGCAGTCGATAAAAATGGAAATGTCTTGCCAAGCGTCATTATGCCATTTGACACTACAATGAAAATTACAACCAAAACAGTATCGTCTAGCTCGAGTTCTTCGTCAACGACCTCGTCAACGGGCTCTTCAACCAGCAGTTCGTCTTCAACGAGTTCAGAAACGAAACCAGACTCGTCTAAACAGGACTAAACAAAATAGTAGAAAAGGATGATAAATAAAATGGGTAAATATTTTGGGACCGATGGAGTCCGTGGAGAAGCAAACGTAGAACTGACGCCAGAATTGGCCTTTAAACTGGGACGTTTTGGTGGTTATGTTCTTAGCCAACACGAAACAGAAGCCCCTAAAGTCTTTGTAGGACGTGATACACGCATCTCAGGAGAAATGCTAGAATCTGCCTTAGTGGCAGGTCTCCTCTCTGTAGGGATTCACGTCTACAAACTCGGTGTCCTTGCAACACCAGCAGTAGCTTACTTGGTTAAAACTGAGGGAGCCAGTGCAGGTGTCATGATTTCCGCTAGTCACAACCCAGCCCTTGATAATGGAATTAAATTCTTTGGTGGGGACGGCTTCAAACTTGATGATGAAAAAGAAGCAGAAATCGAAGCCTTGTTGGATGCTACAGAAGACACCCTTCCTCGTCCAAGTGCCGAAGGCTTGGGAACCTTAGTGGACTATCCAGAAGGTTTACGTAAGTATGAAGGCTACCTTGTTTCAACTGGAACTCCTCTTGAAGTAATGAAAGTGGCCTTGGATACAGCCAACGGTGCAGCGTCTACGAGTGCTCGTCAAATCTTTGCAGACCTTGGGGCTCAAATAACTGTTATTGGGGAGACACCAGATGGTCTGAATATCAACTTGAATGTGGGTTCTACACATCCAGAAGCTCTTCAAGAAGTGGTCAAAGAAAGCCAGTCAGCTATTGGTTTGGCCTTTGACGGAGATAGTGACCGTTTGATTGCTGTTGATGAAAATGGTGACATCGTCGATGGTGATAAGATCATGTACATCATCGGAAAATATCTTTCTGAAAAAGGCCAGTTGGCTCAAAACACCATCGTGACAACCGTTATGTCTAACCTTGGCTTCCATAAGGCCTTGGAGAGTGCCGGTATTAACAAGGCAGTGACTGCTGTTGGTGACCGCTATGTCGTTGAAGAAATGAGAAAATCAGGCTACAATCTTGGTGGTGAACAGTCTGGTCACGTTATCTTAATGGATTACAATACAACTGGTGATGGTCAATTATCAGCTGTCCAATTGACTAAAATCATGAAAGAAACAGGCAAGAGCTTGTCTCAACTGGCATCAGAAGTGACGATTTACCCACAAAAACTGGTCAATATCCGAGTGAAAAATGCCATGAAAGAAAAGGCTATGGAAGTACCAGCCATCAAGACAATCATCGAAAAGATGGAAGAAGAAATGGCAGGGAACGGTCGTATCCTTGTCCGCCCAAGTGGAACAGAACCCCTCTTGCGTGTCATGGCAGAAGCCCCAACAACAGAAGAAGTTAACTACTACGTAGATACGATTGCTGCTGTTGTTAAAGATGAAATTGGAATTGACTAAAGCCTAGAAAACTAGATGAAATGATAAAAATGTGGTACAATTGCATAGTAAATTGTAGCAATGGGAGAGAAAAATGAATCTTAAACGAGAACAAGAATTTGTTAGCCAGTATCACTTTGATGCTCGTAACTTTGAATGGGAAAATGAAAATGGAGCTCCTGAAACCAAGGTAGACGTGAACTTTCAGTTACTCCAACATGACCAAGAAAACCAAGTGACTTCTTTAGTCGTTATCTTGAGCTTTATGATTGTCTTTGACAAATTTGTCATCAGCGGAACAATTTCCCAAGTGAACCATGTGGAAGGTCGTATTGTCAACGAACCAAGCGAATTTAACCAAGAAGAAGTCGAAACCTTGGCACGTCCATGTTTGAACATGCTCAATCGTTTGACGTATGAAGTAACAGAAATTGCCTTGGATCTTCCAGGGATCAATTTGGAGTTTTAGTCATGAAATTAGCTGTCATTACAGATTCTTCAGCCTATTTAGAGGAGAAGACGCTGCAAAGAGAGAATCTATTTATCTTGGATATTCCTGTCAATATTGATGGGGAAGAGTATGTCGAAGGTGTCAATCTGACTGCTGAGGAATTTTATCAAAAAATGGCTCAGTCTGGAGAATTGCCTAAAACTAGTCAACCAAGTATTGCCAAATTGGATGAGATTCTAAGTTCCTTGAAAGATGAAGGCTATACCCATGTCTTGGGACTCTTTCTTTCGTCAGGAATTTCAGGCTTTTATCAGAACATCCAATACATGTTGGATGAATATGATGGCTTGACCATTGCCTTTCCAGATACCCATATCACAAGTTCCCCTCTAGGATTTATGGTGGAGAGTGCCTTTGAATGGGCAGAACAAGGCGATGATTTTGCTCAGATTCAGGAGAAATTAGCTCTTCAAATTGCTGATAATTCAGCCTTTATCATAGTAGATGACCTCGATCACTTGGTTAAAGGAGGACGTTTGTCAAATGGGGCAGCCATCTTAGGGAATCTCCTCAGTATCAAGCCTATTCTTTACTTTAATGACCAAGGAGTGATTGAAGTTTACGAAAAAGTTCGTACAGAAAAGAAAGCAATCAAACGTTTGGTGGAAATCATCAAGGAGTTGACAAAAGATGGGGACTACCGTATAACAGTCATTCATGGGAACGCTCCTCAAAAGGCAGCGGATTTACGTCAGCTTTTGATGGAGAGTGGTGTGACTGCTGAAATTCCAATTGAAACCTTTGGTAGTGTTATTGGGACCCACCTTGGAGAAGGTAGTATCGCCTTGAGCTATACACCAATCGTCTAAATTGTTCTTACAGGCTTTGTATCTTAGCAATTGAACACGGCCTACCTGCCTCTTGAAAAAAGATGCCTGTCTTGCCTTTCGTAGAAAGTCAGCGCCATTCCCTATTTTTCATGGGCAGCTAACGTCCTTTGTATCTTAGTCAGGAGTAGAGATGAGTATTCGAGTAATTATTGCCGGTTTTAAGGGAAAGATGGGCCAAGCTGCTTGTCAGATGGTCTTGTCAGATCCAGACTTGGACTTGGTCGCAGTTTTGGATCCTTTTGAGTCTGAGTCAGAGTGGCAGGGGATTCCTGTCTTTAATGATAAGGCTGACTTGGCTGGTTTTGAAGCGGATGTCTGGGTGGATTTTACTACACCAGCCGTTGCTTACGAAAATACGCGTTTTGCCCTTGAAAATGGCTTTGCTCCTGTCGTAGGAACAACTGGATTCACTAGTGAAGAAATTGCAGAATTAAAAGCATTTTCCCGTGAACAAGATTTGGGTGGCTTGATTGCCCCTAACTTTGCCTTGGGGGCTGTCTTGCTTATGCAATTTGCGACGCAGGCTGCCAAATATTTCCCCAATGTGGAGATTATCGAGCTCCATCATGACAAGAAAAAAGATGCTCCGAGCGGAACAGCCATTAAAACGGCTGAGTTGATGGCGGAAGTGCGAGAGTCTATCCAACAAGGTGCGCCTGATGAGGAAGAATTGATTGCAGGTGCCCGTGGTGCTGATTTTGATGGCATGCGGATCCACTCAGTTCGTTTGCCAGGCTTAGTAGCTCATCAAGAAGTTATCTTTGGCAATCAGGGAGAAGGGTTGACCCTTCGTCATGACTCCTATAATCGCAGCTCCTTCATGACAGGGGTCAATTTGGGAATAAAAGAAGTTGTCAAGCGTCATGAGCTTGTCTATGGATTAGAACACTTATTATGAGATTAACGCAAATGCCTTCTGAATTTCAGAAGGCTTTACCAGTATTAGAAAAAATTAAAGAAGCAGGCTTTGAGGCCTATTTTGTTGGGGGCTCTGTTCGAGATGCCCTCCTCAATCGTCCCATCCATGATGTGGACATCGCAACTTCTTCCTACCCAGAGGAGACCAAGCAGATTTTTCCACGAACAGCTGATATCGGAATCGAGCACGGAACTGTCTTGGTTTTAGAAGGGGACGAGGAGTATGAGGTAACCACCTTTAGGACCGAAGATGTCTATGTGGACTATCGCAGACCCAGTGCGGTTTCCTTTGTGCGTTCGCTAGAAGAGGACCTCAAGCGCCGTGATTTCACGGTTAATGCCTTTGCTTTGGATGAGACAGGCGAAATCATTGACTTATTTCATGGTTTAGAAGATTTGAAAAACCAAGTCTTGCGAGCAGTTGGAGTAGCTAGTGAGCGTTTTAACGAAGATGCTCTGCGAATTATGCGAGGTTTCCGTTTTCAGTCCAGTCTCGGTTTTAAACTTGAGTCAGAAACTTTTGAAGCGATGAAGACTTTGACTCCGCTCTTGGAGAAAATTTCTGTGGAGCGCACCTTCGTTGAGTTTGATAAACTATTGCTGGCACCTTTTTGGCGAGTTGGTCTGTCTTCCATGATTGAAAGTCAAGCTTATGACTATCTTCCAGATATGGCAGGAAGCCAAGACAAGCTCAACAGACTGTTTGATTTGGAGACTGATTTCACTTTTGAATCTTCTGAACAAGCTTGGGCAGCTCTATTGTGGGCTTTGGAGATTAAAGATGCACAGCCATTTTTGAAATATTGGAAGACCTCACGCCAGTTTGCCAAGCAGGTTCAGGATTTGCTGACTATTTTGACTTTGCGAGAAGAAGGAGAGCTGAGCAAGCGCGATTGTTACCGCTTTGATTTGGATTCCCTTCTACAAGCCGAAAGTCTTCGTCAGGCTCAAGGGAAAGAAGTCAACCCACAAGCCATCAAAGAAACTTACCAGAGTTTGACCATTCATGACAAGAAAGAAATTCAGATTAACGGTGGAATTTTGATTAAGGAATATGGTTACCAGCCAGGACCAGACTTGGGAGAGATTTTAACAGAGATTGAGTTTGCCATTGTCGATGGAGAATTGGAAAATGATCGTCAAGCCATCCATGCTTACCTGAGGGAGAAAAAATGAGTGATTTTATCGTTGAAAAACTAAGCAAATCCGTTGGAGACAAGACCGTTTTTAAGGATATTTCTTTTATCATCCATGACTTGGATAGAATAGGTCTAATAGGTGTCAATGGAACGGGTAAGACCACCCTTTTAGACGTCCTTTCTGGCGTTTCTGGCTTTGATGGGGATGTCAGTCCCTTTTCGGCAAAGAATGACTATAAGATTGGCTACTTGACCCAGGATCCTGATTTTGATGATAGCAAGACGGTCTTGGATACGGTTCTCTCTAGCGACCTCAAGGAAATCCAGTTGATTCGTGAGTATGAGTTAATCATGCTCAACTACAGTGAGGACAAGCAGGCTCGTTTGGAACGGGTCATGGCAGAGATGGATTCTCTCCAAGCCTGGGAAATTGAAAGCCAGGTCAAGACGGTCCTCAGCAAGCTAGGTATTCAGAACTTGTCGACTCCAGTTGGTGAATTGTCAGGAGGTCTAAGAAGACGTATCCAGTTGGCGCAAGTTCTCCTAGGAAACCACGATCTCTTGCTTCTGGACGAGCCGACCAACCACCTGGACATTGCGACCATTGAGTGGCTGACCCTCTTTTTGAAAAATTCTAAGAAGACAGTTCTCTTTATCACCCACGATCGTTATTTCCTAGATGCACTATCAACACGGATTTTCGAGTTGGACCGAGCAGGCTTGACCGAGTATCAGGGGAATTATCAGGACTATGTTCGCCTAAAAGCGGAACAAGATGAGCGTGATGCAGCACTTCTCCACAAAAAGGAACAACTCTATAAGCAAGAATTAGCCTGGATGCGTAGACAACCGCAGGCCCGTGCGACCAAGCAACAGGCCCGTATCAATCGTTTCCACGATTTGAAAAAAGAAGTTTCAGGTGGCGTTGCTGATACAGACTTGACCATGAACTTTGAAACCAGTCGGATTGGGAAAAAAGTCATCGAGTTTCAGAATGTTTCCTTCTCCTATGAAAACAAGCCCATTTTGCAAGATTTTAATCTATTGGTGCAAGCCAAAGACCGTATCGGAATCGTTGGGGACAACGGTGTCGGGAAGTCAACTCTGCTTAATCTCATCGCAGGGAGTCTTGAGCCGACTAAAGGCCAAGTGATCATCGGTGAGACGGTTCGCATCGCCTATTTTTCTCAACAAATTGAAGGTTTGGATGAAAGCAAACGGGTTATCAATTACCTGCAGGAAGTAGCAGAAGAGGTTAAGACCAGTGGTGGTTCTACGACTTCCATTGCAGAGTTGCTGGAGCAGTTTCTCTTCCCACGTTCGACGCATGGAACCTTGATTGAGAAATTGTCAGGTGGAGAGAAAAAACGCCTTTATCTCCTCAAATTGCTCTTGGAAAAACCAAATGTTCTTCTCTTGGACGAGCCGACAAATGACTTGGACATTGCAACCTTGACAGTCTTGGAAAATTTCTTGCAGAGCTTTGCAGGGCCTGTCTTGACAGTTAGCCACGACCGTTATTTCCTGGATAAGGTAGCGACCAAGATTCTCGCTTTTGAGGATGGCAAGATTCGTCCTTTCTTTGGTCATTACACCGACTATCTTGATGAAAAAGCCTTTGAAACAGAGATGGCCAATCAAGTTCAAAAGGCCGAAAAGGAGAAAGTGGTCAAGATTCGAGAAGACAAGAAACGTATGACCTACCAAGAAAAGCAGGAGTGGGCAAGCATTGAAGGAGATATTGAAGCCTTGGAAAATCGTATCGCTGTTATTGAAGAGGAGATGCAGGCAAATGGTTCTGACTTTGGCAAACTGGCGACGCTTCAAAAAGAACTGGATGAGAAAAACGAAGAACTCCTTGAAAAATACGAACGTTATGAATATTTAAGTGAGTTGGCATGATGGAAGAAAAAGTCATTAAACGTAGTCCCAAGAAAATCATTTGGAATGCCTTGTTTGGCTTGACTTCAGTGCTTTTTTTCTTACTACCTCTCTCTTATCTCCATTTGTACTCGCAAAAGGGAACCAGACTTCATACGATAAGTCTGTTATTAATACTGCTTGTCCTCTTTTGTGCTGGAGTAGTTGTTTATCAGACATACAGGCTGTTAAGTTCCGATAAGGAATATTTGAGCTGTACTGTCGAGGGGTTTTACTACAAACCAAACCCAAAGAAACCCAGTCGTTTCTATGCTTGGACAGATGTAGAAGAGTTTTCCTTTTCTCGGATTCGAGGGAAGTACAGGGATTCCTATCGGATTGAAGTCTATTTTAAAAACAAGGAAAATGTGAAATCCCAATCCTTTCTAGCTCTGCTGAAGAGAAGGATTCTCCCTTTTCATTCGTCAGCAGATTTGATCATCCCGATCTTTCTATTAGATGTAGGTCTTCCTGAAAGGATCTATGAGACCATGAAGTACTATGAAAGAGAATGGCGTATCGAACAAAATCGTCAAGCAAGAAAAGAGGTAAAACAAGCTTCGAAAAGCAAATCTTCCAAACTGTCATAGTCGGTCTTGACTTGAAGTAGAATAATCAAAAAGGCCCTATCCATTGGATAGGGTCATTGTTTGTCTTCTTTTTTAGTTTCCTGGTGGAAAATATTTTGCCAAGTCTCATGGCGACGCCAGATACTGGTATGGACGATACCATCTAGCTCATAGCAAATGAGCTTGGTTTTCTGACTAATGGAGGTAATCTGAATGTCCTTAATCGTAGCACTAAGTTCTTTTTCAGACTTATAAGCCTCTTTATCCATCTGCTCTCCATCTTGACGGATATAGAGAAAGTCCTCAGCAAGGAGTTCTTCTAGCTGATTTCCTTGGTCAATCAATTGCTCACGCATGAGCAGTTTTTTGTAGACATTGTCTAAAATCTCATCCTCAGGTATGGGAGCTGGCTCGATATGGACATCGGTATCAAAGACTCCAAAACGCTCTTCCAGCATGGATTCGACCTGGTCTGCTATTTCGTGACTTTCATAGACTGATAGATCAGGATTCATCTCCAGCGTGATATCAAGATAGATATTGCTACCGTAGGTACGCCCTCTTTGGGACTTGACCTTACTAATCTTTGGAATCTCCATGATGGCCTTTTGGTAGTCCTCTAGCAGACGGTCATCAAAACCATCCGAAAGACTGAAGGAAGACTCGATAAAGATATCATAGGCTGTTTTTAAGATAAAGAAAGTGATAATGATAGCGACCAGTTTATCCACGATTGGATAATTGAAACTGCTGGCTAGGATGGCAATGGAAGTCCCCAGCGAGGTGACAGCATCGGAAAGATTGTCCTTGGCGGCAGCCTTGAGGGCCTTGGATTTGGATTTCTTACTGAGACGAGTATTATAGAGATAAACTGCGAACATGACTGCTGCTGAAATGATTCCTAGAGTTGCACCCAAAGGATCAATGGGAGTTTGTTCTCGACTTAGGATTTTCTGAAAGGTGTCCCGAAGAACATCGAAGCCAACATAGAACATGATGATGGAAGTGATCAAGCTAGCCAAATCTTCGATTTTCCAGTGACCAAAGCGATGGTCACGGTCTGCAGGTTGGCGGGCCATCCGAATCCCAATCAAGAGAGCAACATTTCCGATAATATCGGATACGTTGTTGAAACCATCCGCTACCAAACTGGAAGAATGCAGGAGGTGGCCAGTTGCCAATTTTGCTGCAGACAAGAGGAGGTAGGTTGAAATGCTGATAATGGCTCCACGTTCTGCCAATTTGAGATTTGACATGGATTGATTCATCGGGCTTCCTTTCTAGTCATATAGTATTCTACCATTATACTGGTTTTCAAGGGAAAATTCAAATTTAGTCTTGTTTCATCTGATTCTAAGTGTCTAGAGTTTTGGGAAAGTGAAAAATTAAATATCATATAACCTGAGAGAGCGAGAAAATCGCTCTCTTTTTTCGTTGCAAAAATTAAAGAAAGGAGAAAAAATGTCAGATAATATTGAAATTGTTATGGATATTGATTCGTTAGAAATTTTCGATGTAATAGATCTTGATAAGAATGAAAATATGGTTGATTGTATCCCTGAAGGAAATTCTGATGAAAAAGTATCTGTATACGATGATCTCAATAGAGTTTGGCTTGGGGACGGCTATTACTATAGACCTTCTAGTCTTCTCTGGAGAGTTATGAAAGATGATGTTATTCATGAATTATGTCCTAGAATTGGGCTTGGCACTTATCCTTACTCCAGAAGAGCTAGAGATGGAACTTGGGGACAAACTAGCCAATTGACTCAGGATGAAGCCTTGTGGTTGACTCTGGAGTTTAATCCAGAATTGATGGGGTATATTTAGGGAAATAAATTATATACCTTGATTCTATAATTTATTTGATTGTCCCTTTAAAACAGATTTTCTCATTATCCATTATGATATAGCTGTGAATTAACACTAGTTTGTGACAAGAAAGGATTACCTATGAAACAACACCAAACAAAGGTCTCAAGGTTGACTAGAGACGTAATGATTTTAGATTTGATGAATACAATGGGATGGACTAAAAGCCGTGCTATTGCAGCTATTGAAGAGTTAGAACAAACTCATCTTGTCTATTTTCCTGAAGCTGGTGGCTTGAGATTACAAGTTGTAGGAGGCTACTAATGGCAGATATCACGATTGACCAACTAGCCACTCTAACTTTTTATCAAATTCCAGAAATCTTTTTCACCCGTATTCAACACAATGAGAACGGCTATGTCAAATTGACTAGTTCTTACACGGGTCTTTCATCTGATGCTAAGTTAGCTTATGGCGCTCTTTATAATCGCTGTAAATTAAGTATCAGTTCATTCCAGAAGGGAAATAGAGATTACGTTGATGAAAATGGAGCGGTCTTTCTAATTTTTACAGTTTCTGACCTGATGCTGCTATTGGATAAGGGAAAGATGAAGGTTACTAAGATCAAGAAAGAACTACAAGAACATGGTCTCTTACGAGAAGTTAGGCAGGGACTCAATAAGCCGAATAGACTTTATCTTCAGCTAGTCGATGCTAATTTAGAAATAGTGGAGCACTATTCAGCTGATGGTGAGTTACTGAAGAGGGTTAATGCCTTTGGTAAAGTTCTATATGAAAAAGTACCCCAAAGCATTGGTAATAGCGAAAGTATCAAAAACGGACGTCCGCAAAATGGACTTCAAAACGTCCACGAATCGGACGGAATAAATACAGAGAAGAGTAAGATTGATACTCTTTACGATACTAATCGATACGAGGGCGAGTCATCTTTATCTGATTTATCAATCTCTGAAGCATTTAAAATGGGGCAACATGGTTTTCTTTCTCCTCAACTAGTTCAGAAACTCAGTTTGTTTGGAAAAGATGCAAAAATTCTTGAAAATAAAATCTATCAATCGAAACGCCAAGTTGAGAAGAATTACAACAACCTCTTAGCTGATCAGGAAATTTATGGAGAGGTTTGGTTGCAGGACCTTGAACGTGAACTTGATAAATTGATTTTCAAAATTAAAACAGGAGAGGCTGAAGGAAAATCAATCCAGAATGCCCCAGCGTACTTCTACAAAATGATGATTCGCTTCTGGAAAATGGCTCTACTCATTGAAAAAGAACAGGGCTTTATGGAGCTATCAGGACAAAGTGAGCACGCTAAAAAATTCCCTGATGAGTGCCCTAGTCTGATTGCATACTATTATCCAGATAAACTGTCGGAGACGAAACTCAATAGCTATTTATCAGAATTGTCTAAGGGAGTTGAAACATGTTAAAAGATGAATTTAGACCAATTGATGGTAAAGTGCTAACGATAGGTCGTAGCCCGAAGGAGAAAATCTACATGGTTCCTAAAGCTGTTTTTGATTTGCCGAAAAAAGAAAGAGGATTGATTTCATGGGATTGTACAGATTACAACCTTCTCAACCAGTTCAAAAGATTGAAATGATTGTAGAGTATTTTGATAAAACGGTAGACAGTATTTCCGTCACTTCCAACTTAGAGGAACTAGAAAAATTGGTATCAAGTTCATTTGGAACAGGAGCGAGTATGAATTTTCCATCAGCGACTCCGCCGTTTTCTATCAATCCTCGATGGGTGAAGAAGATAACTTATCGGACAAAATAAGGAACAATATCAGGAGGATAGTAATGTTTAAGCTAGGGTTAATGATTATATTCGTCATCGGTTTATTATTGCTCTTTGGTTGTACTATTGGCAAAGTTATAAAGGAAGTGGATAATGCTTCTTTGCTGGACGATGAAATACTATCAAGTCCAAATGATGAAGGAGACAAGTAGATGTGAGGAAACAAACCAAAAATCGTATCAGAGACTTACGAAAGCAGTATAGATTGTCTCAGCAAGCCTTGGCTGATCAGATAGGTGTTTTTCGTAACACCATATCGAACTGGGAAACAGGATATAGTCAGATAAGTCTTGAAAATGCTAAAAAAGTAGCAGAATACTTTGGGGTAACTATTGACTACCTGTTAGGATCAGAATCGGACCAAACCTAGTACAGATAAATCTATATTGACCGAGAAGTCATTAAACTACAGACCTTTGAAAACTGAATACAAGGCTTGCCCTGATACAGCGTGGCTATGGATAAAAAAGAAACGGGGGCGAGTAGCAAACTAGAAAAGGATATCTAGTCCAGCCACTGAACGAAAAAGCATGATAATGATCATAAGCTGAAGGAGTAAGGGTTCCTAGACTATAAACCCAGCGCATGAAATACCGATGTAAAAATACGTTTTTACACAGCACGGCGTTATTTCGCCTTTCAACTTCAAGGAGAAATCTATGACAGATGAAATAACCGTCCGCCTAAAGGACTTAAAAAACTTAGGAAAACAAGGAGGTGCGACAGCTCGCTTAGAGGACGGCACAGACCTTATCCTGAAGCCAGACTATGCAGTCAAACAGGCTAGAGGATACGTAGACGGTCTTTTAAGAGATGTTGAATTTCATTTGCCTTATAAAAAGGTTTATGATCAAATTCGCACTATTAAGAGAGATGCTCAAGTTATAGCTCGAAAAGTTAAGACACCATCAGGAATGGAGCTTCGTTTAACTGGAAAAGGCTATAACCCGAAAAATAAATAAAGAAAAGGAAAAATTAAAATGAACAAGAAAAAAGTATTAGCTACACTGGCACTTTCAACTATCGCACTTGCACAAGCTGGTTATGTATCAGCAGACGAACTTGCACCAATTGATTCTTCAGCGCCAACAACAGAAGTTGTTACGCCAACAGCACCTAGCACTTCAACAGAAACAGAGGCTCCAGCAGTTCAGCCAACAGAGCCTTCAGTTACTCCAGTAGATCCAACAGCACCAAGTGCTCCACAGGACAAGGATAATGCTGAGAGCCTTGATGGTGTTCCAGCAGACAAACCAGCAACACCAGATCAGTCAGCACCTTCAGACAAGCCACAAGGCAAAGATAACGCTGAAAGTCTTGACGGTGTTCCAGCAGACAAACCAGCAACACCAGATCAGTCAGCACCTTCAGACAAGCCACAAGGTAAAGATAACGCTGAAAGTCTTGACGGTGTGCCAGCTGAAAAGCCAAAAACAACTGATGAGGCAAATGAGCAAGGGAAATCTCAAATTGGAACAACATCTACATCGACTGGACAGGTTGTCCATGATGTAACCAAAGAGCCCGTTGAAACAAATACAGGTGCGTCTATTGTTAGCACCCAAAACGGAAACGTAGTCCTTTCAGATGGTTCTGTAGTGGCTCCTGAAGAGGTCGGAGGTACTGTCAATGAAGATAAGACTATCTCTGTTACTGATTCAGAAGGCAAACTCAAAACACTTCCAAACACTGGGGCTGCAGAAAGCATTCTGGGTGCTATTGGGGCTATGTTTTTGACAGCAGTCAGCTACGTCTACAAGAAGAAAATGTTTTAAGGTGAAATGGAAAGGGAAACAATTAAATGACAGAAAAAACACAAGGACACGGATATTTCCGTAAGAAAAAATGGGCTAAAGGCTTAGTATCAGGAATTGCAGTTGCAGGTATTGTAGCCTTCTCTGCAGGTTCTGTATTGGCGGATGAAGCAGTACAGCCTGAAACTAAAAACGATAACAACGCATACGCTAAACAAGCTGGCAAAACAACAGGAAGCCAGTCTGTAGCGATTGATAATGGAGCAGTCACAAAGGCTGCTGACAAGGCTAAACAAGCTGGAGTAGTTGTATCTGAAACACCAAGTGTTGACAAAGGTACAGACACCACTGCTCCAAAACTTGAACAATCTAAGTCTGAGATTAAACAAGATCAGGACAAGCAAGTCAAGGAACTGGAAGAAACGACTACAAAACAAGTCGAAAACAATACAGCCTTCAAGGAAGCACAGGAAGCCATCCAAGCTAACAATCAATTTGTAGCTGATGAAAAATCCAAGCATGAAGAGTCAACAACTGTCACAGTGACGAATGATGGTTCGACTGCCACGGATGGAACTGCTGACAAAAACAAGCAAGCTACTAAAACAGCTAAGAAAGTCTTAGAAGCAAACCAGCAAGCTGTCTCAACCTACCTGGGTGAAAAAGCTAAGTATGATGCTACTGTTGAACAAGCTACTGCTCTAAACAAAGCGGTAGAAAGTGCATCTGAACAGCTGAAGAAAGAAAATGTTGACGTTAAAGTCGTTACACGTACGGTCTCTTCAGTCGCAGAAGTAGAAGCATTGAAGAAACAAAATAACCAGGCTATTGCGACTGCAAAAGGCAAAGTGGAGCTTAACAAAGCCCTGATGGCTGCCTACACAGAGAAGAAGAATGCTAGTGATCAAGTCAATCAAGATGCTGATCGTAAGTCAGCAGATTTGAAAAATTCTGGTGTACTTTTAACTTCTAAAACACAGGAAGTTTCTTCAGTAGATGAAGCCAACAAAATTGCCAAACAAAACCAAACGGCCTTTGATAAAGCTAAGCAGACCCAGGCTGAATGGCAGAAGAAATACAACGATCTTCAGTCTAAAACAAGCACTGAAGGCTACACAAAAGAAGTTGTACTACAAGCTCTAAGTCTTTCGACCGCTAATCCTGAAGCAACTGTGAAGTCTACAGCTTCAGGAGCAGAAGAACTGACTACGGATTATATCGCTTCATCAAGTGGCAGATCTGGGTACTCTCGTGTTCTAGACTCAACCAAAGTCTTGAAATACAAAGATGTGGGCAATGGTTGGACAACAGAAATTGATTATACTGGGTTAAACGGCTTAACAGTCACAACCGAGGATGGGAAACAACACAATATTTCTCGTATCCATCGAAAATTTCAAATTGTAAACCAAGGTAAAACGGGCCTAAACGATGTCTATGTCTTGAATGATCCAACAGAAGGCTTTGTAGTAGCTCGAAATGATGGAACAGGTGGAGCTGCGGACTACATGAACTTCCTGGTTACAGATACCTACTACTACAATGAGGACGGCCAAGAAGTAGCTTTCAAGGCATCTGAAAAGACACCTGCAGCCTTGACCTACTCTTCTCTAAACCACAACCCTATCGGGTGGGAAGGCGCAAAAGCCATCAATGGGACACATGTTGAAATTAATGGATCAACTGTTACTCAAAACAAGGATTATGGCTATGTTTATGCAGAAGACTATAACCGTGAGGAAGAGGTAGGTCATCTTTGGGATACTTCCTCTTCAGCATATCAGTACAAGGGTGCTGCTCTTGGTGTCTTTAAGGAAGGGACAGCCTTCACAACCGAATTTATTCAATGGGATGGACCAGAAAGTCCAAATGGACAAACCTATTGGTTTGCTTTGAATACAAAGGTTGTAGCACCAGTTGTTGAAGTTCCAGCTACGGCAACTATCACAAAAACAACCGTGAAGCCTGTTAAGACTGAACCTGTATCAGCTGAATTGGTTAAAGCGAAAAATCCAGCTAAGCCAACCTTGGCTCTTAAAACACTTTCTGAGACGAAAAATCAGAAGTTATCAGCAAACTATCACGGCTATAAATTGCAGTATAAGCCAGTTGTCAGCAAATCTGTAGCGGATACAGATAAGACTAACACAGATGGGCAAACAGTAGCTAAAAACGCTACTCAGACCTATACATTGACCCATGACAATATCTATGCGAACCTTAAAAAAGGGGACAAGATTACCATCATTGATCCACTCGAAGCTGGAGCAGT
Source organism: Streptococcus oralis subsp. oralis (assembly GCF_002096495.1). Taxonomy (GTDB): domain Bacteria; phylum Bacillota; class Bacilli; order Lactobacillales; family Streptococcaceae; genus Streptococcus; species Streptococcus oralis_CU. The sequence goes on from NZ_NCUO01000010.1 coordinate 188,924, forward strand.
TCCTGATGTAGCTGTTACAAAGGCAGCTGCAGAGAAAGCAGGATGGGGCGTTGCTTACGATGCAGGAAGGAATACTTACACCTTTACTGCAATTTACGAAGGGAAACGCTTAGAAGCTCCTGTGATTACTTGGAAGCCAGTCTATGATAAAGGTTTCTATGACAACACCTATAAAGTGTTAGTGAATAACTACGAGGTGTACTCAAATACTGTTACCAACTACACACCGAAACCACCAAAACCAGTCAAAGCTGTTCTGGATCGTTCTGGTAAGAATATAAACGCAGCGACAACATTTGATCGCAACGTGACCTTCCGCTTGATGACAGATTACAGCCCATATACCAAAACACTTGCTTCAGCGCAAGCACTTGGTAAGAAGTTTGGAATCCTGGATGATGTTCAAGACAAAGCCTTCACAGTTGACCACAGCAAGATCAAGATGACTGCTGCAGGTAAAGACGTGAAAAACATGTTTGACATGTATCACGTCCTTTCAGACAAAGGTCGTACAGATGCAATCAATAAAATCCTGAAGGAATTGAACTTGAATCCTAAAGGTGAGTTTTATCTTTGGGTAGCAAAAGATTCCAAGAGTTTCTATCAAAACTACGTGAAGCAAAATAAAAACGTGACGATTGATCTTCCAGCTAAACTCTTGATTAAAGCAGGGGAGAAAGTCGAGAATGACTTTAAACAAATTGACTTTGGTAATAGTTATCAGTCAAATCTTGTAACAGTTGAAGTTCCAAATGTTAAGCCAGAAAAACATGTACTTGATAGAACTGGCAAGAAAGTCCTTGATGGCAAAGAAGTTCAATTAGGCGACTATATCCAGTATTTTCTTAACGGTGTTACTGTTCCAGAAAAACATGATACGTTGTACCAATATGACGGTTTGGATAAACTCGATACGAAGCATGATCGCTATACTGGTAATTGGAAAGGTATCATCAAGGGTACAGAATACACAGCAGAAAAAGAGCTTGTGTTACCTTATGATGTGACATTGAAAAATGGTAAGGTTATCAAGGCAGGCGATAAGATTGCCAAAGGTAGCTCTTATGCCTTTACCTTTGAGTTCAACCAAGATACCAATTCAGAGTTTATCAAGAAACTTGTGACTGTTAAGTGGGATGCCAAAGGTGGTCAATGGTCTTACGTTATCAATCAAGATTTCCTAAACTCTCTAGGAGTTAAAGGAACCTTTGATGCAGATTTCTACATCGAGGCGGAGCGTATTGAAACTGGTGATAAGATTGAGAATACTTTCATCAATATTGTCAATAAACAAGAAATGACTGCCAAGGTTATTACTCGTACACCAGAGCCACCTAAACCAAAACACCCAGAAAAACATGCGCTTGATAAAACAGGTCAGAAAGTTCTTGATGGTAAAGAAGTTCAAATGGGTGAGTTGATTCAGTACCTTCTTGATGGTGCAACTGTCCCAGAAAGACACCATACGTTGTACCAATATGACGGTTTGGATAAACTCGATATGAAGCATGACCGCTATACTGGTAATTGGAAAGGCATCATCAAGGGTACAGAATACACAGCAGAAAAAGATCTAACCTTGCCTTACGATGTTATCCTGAAGGATGGCAAAGTGATTAAGGCAGGAGATAAGATTGCCAAAGGTAGCGCTTATGCCTTTACCTTTGAGTTCAATCAAGATACCAATTCAGAGTTCATCAAGAAACTTGTGACTGTTAAGTGGGATGCCAAAGGTGGCCAATGGTCTTATGTTATCAACCAAGACTTCCTAAAATCTCTAGGGGTTAAAGGAACCTTTGATGCTGACTTCTACATCGAGGTTGAGCGTATTGAAGCTGGTGATAAGATTGAGAATACCTTCATCAATATTGTCAATGGACAAGAAATGATTGCGAAGGTAACAACCAACACTCCAGAACCACCAAAACCTGAAGAACCTGGAAAACCAAAACAATCACTGCCAAACACTGGAACAGCAGCAAGCATGCTTCCAACTTGGGGGATGATTTTGGGATTGTTGAGTCTTGCAGGAGCTGGGCTTCGTAAGCATAAAAAATAGAACATCTAGAAATTCCCCCTCATCTATGGTATAATGAAGCCATAAAAAAGAGGGGGAAGAGAGATGAGAAAGGACACGAAAATGGATGCACATGTGACTAGAAGTGGATATAGATACTATACCCCAACTAAAACAAAATCAGAAGTCACCAAACCTGAAGGGAAGAAGTGGAAAAAAGGCCTACGTTGGCTAGGGAAAGCCATCTGGTCAGGAATGAAGAAGCTACCGAGTGTGATTGCGAGAGCTGCCGTTTTGATGGTTGCGACTCCACTCATGTTTCTCCTCTTTATCTTTAATCTGATTAAGAGCTTGATTGCTACAGCAATTGGCTGGTTTGTGTTTAAGGTAGTAGTTGCGTTTCTTGTTCTGTGTTATTGGGCATTTCTAACAAAAGAAGGAACTGCTCCAGCAAGTGTTGAACTTTGGTTTAAAGATTGGACAATGCCAGAAGGTGTTCCAATCTATCACTGGTGGGAAACGACCATTATCGTTGTCTTAGCTGTGATTACAGCCCTCTCTCTAACCTTTCGTCCAGAGGATGAAAAATAGTATTAAATAAACAAAGTAGGTACTAGGAATCTTTCTTAGTACCTTTTTTATAAAAAGAAAGTGAGAAAAAAATAATGGATGCAGTTGTAGATTTTATTAACAAACTTGGGAATATCGGTGGGATTATCGGTATTGGTTGGGCCGCTTGGGGTGCCTGGGACTTAGCAGTAGGAATCAAACGTGAATTGGATGACAAGAAGGATAAAGGGATCCAAAGTTTGATTTTAGGCGCTCTTCTTGGCGCCGTCCTAAAAGCCCTCTTTACAGCTTTGGCAACAGGTCTTCAATCTCTTGGCTAGTATGAGGAAGAAAAAGGAGGTGGTTTTATGAACCAATCCACACTTGATCAACTAACCATGAGTCTGAAAGACTATAATGCGACGGCCTATGAATTGATGGAAACTGTTTCGGGATCGATGGAGAAGGTAGCCCTTTTGCTTCTTCTCCTTTTTATGGGTATCAACCTCATGAACTGGAACCAACAACTCAAAAGCAATGGTGGGGAGCTGTCTTTTCAGCTTTGGATTGAAGAAATCCTCAAGTATGCCATCGCACTCTTTTTTATTCTCTATGTGGATGCGATTTTTGATGCCTTGTCTTGGTTGTTCAATGTCATTATCAAGTTAGTAGCTAAAAATGCCCCAAATCCTTTCAGTTCAGAACTACCAGACTTAAAGGGAGTTAATGCCATTGCAAAAGCTATGCTACAGTTTATTTATTGGGTTGTCGATTTCGTTGGTCAGATCTCGACTAAGTTGTTGATCTTGTTACGCTCCTTTACGCTTTACACGTATAAGGGAATCGCTAAAATTATTGTCGCTTGTTACATGGTGGATAGCTTACGCCCGATCTGCCTCGGTTTCTTTAAGCTCTATGCTGCTGCTGTCCTTCAGGGATTGATTTTAGTGGTTGTGATCATGCTTTATCCAGCTATTGTAACTAATGATCTCTTGACAGTTGATAAGACTGGAGCCTGGACAAGTGCTTTAATTGCGATAGCTAAAGGAATTATATACATTGTCATGCTATTTGGCAGCCAACGCATGGCTAAGAATATCATGCAGGTGAACTAGGAAGGAATTTGCTAAAAAGGTACTGAAGAAAGGAACAGAATGACACGTTTAGGCAGTGAATTTTTAAAGGCTTTAGATAGCTACGAAAGGCCAGTTATAGGGTATATGACACTGAGACAGTTAGTGCTACTATTTGGGATAGCATTGACAGTAGTTGTCACTACCATCCTCTATTGGCTGAAGGCACCTGATATAATCCTTTATGGCGTTGATATTTTATTATTAGCGCCTTTTGTTATTTTCGGGTGTTATATTGATGAAAAAATTAAAGATGAGGTTCGTTTCCTTTTGACTAAGCAGGAACGCTCTTATCAGACAGATTATGACAGAAAGGAATATACAAGAAATGAATTTATTCGGCCGAAAGAAAACCCCGAAACTCTCTAAGGAAGAACGGGAACGGGCCAAACGTCTAAGACGTACCATGACGGCATCTACACAGAATAGTCTTAATTATCAATGGTTGATGCCTGATGGGCTCATGAAAATTACAAATGATCAATTCTCAAAGACCTATCGTCTAGGTGATACAAGCTATATTACTGCAACAGATGATGAGCGAATTGATATCATTGAAACAAGCGCTGATATTTTTAATTCGCTGGATATTGACAATGATATGCAGCTATTGATCCTGAATCGTCGAGTAGAAAGCAATAGCTTATCTTCTATTCGCTATGATTTGGTTGGAGACGGATATGATGATTATCGTAAAGAATACAATGCGATGATCAATGATCGTTTTTCTCAGGAACAAAATACCTTCAAGGTAGAAAAGTATCTGACGATTACAACCCAAACAGACCAGGATCATCAAGCTAGAAGAATCCTCGATGATACAGCCAGCGTTATTGAAAGTCAGTACAGTGGCTTAGGAATCTCCTTTAAGGAGTTAGAGGGATTAGATCGTCTTCTTATCTTCCGAAAACTCTTGAGGCGAGAAGGTTTTATTGATTTCAACTATGAAGACATCGCTATTTCTGGATTATCAACCAGGGACTTTGTAGCTCCAAACTATCTGAAGTTTGAAAAAGATCATATGAAAATTGATGATTGTTTCGCAAGGGTGATGTATGTTAGACAATATCCTACCTTCTTGAATGACAAACTGATTAAGAATATCCTGGATACAGGAATTGAACTGGCTATCAGTCTGCATGCGAAGCCCTATGATACTGCAGATGCCCTGAAGAAAATCAAGACAGTTAAGTCAAGTGTACGTAGGGAAATGATCAAAAGTCAGAAGGCTGCAGCAAAAGAAGGTTATGGAAGTGACCTGGCTGTTGGTGGGAAGGCTGTGGAGACATCTCGTGAAACAGAGAAATGGACTGAAGAACTCCAGGACAATGACCAAAAAATGTTTTCAGGCGTGATGACAGTTTTCTTCATGACTGACACTCTGGAAGAGTTGAATATCTACACTGAGCAGGTTCAACGATCTGTCCGTAAGAATACGGTAGAACTGGATAAGTGTTACTTGTACCAGGAAGAATCCTTGAATACGATTCTACCGATTGGGATTCCATTTATCAACGTAAAACGCCGTTTTATGAGAGATATGACTACCAGTAACTTGGCCACACAAGTCCCATTTACCAACGTAGATCTACGATCTAACAGTCCACGTGCAATTTATTATGGCCAGAATCAGCTATCTAAGAACGCTATCACAGTTGACCGCAAGAAAGATTTGAACACAGGTTCAGGTTGTATCTTTGGGACTTCAGGATCAGGAAAGTCTGTTCTTGCTAAAGGAGGAGAGATTATTCCTACAACTCTACGTTACCCTGAAGATAATATTATTATCGTCGATCCTGAAGATGAGTACACTGGTATTGGCCGAGAATTAGGTGCAGAAATTATCACAATCGCTCCTGGATCGCAACATCACTTTAACTTGTTGGATCTTCCTGATAAGGATAAACTGCAAGCAGAAGATAGTGACCCGATTGGCCAAAAATCAAACCTCTTATCAACCTTGTTTGAAAATATATTCTCTGAGGTATCAGACGATGAATTTGCGATGATTGACCGTGTAACGAGAAAGACCTATGAGGAATTTGAAAAACCAACATTTAAGGATTGGCAATCAGTTTTAGAACGACAACCTGAAGATGTGGCCAAGGAGTTGGCGCTGAAGGCTGAACCTTATACGGTTGGATCAAATGATATTTTCGCACATCCTACAAACGTCAATATGAATAGTCGCTTTATTATCTTCAATCTGAAGCAGTTGAGTGGTAAATTGAAGCCATTTGCCCTCCTGGTGATTCAGGACTTCATCTGGAACCAGGTAGTCAATAATCAAGGAAAAGCTATTACATGGTTGTACTTCGATGAGTTGCAGCTCTACTTCAAGAATAAACTTCAGGCAACATTCTTTACCGAACTATACTCACGTATTCGGAAATATGGAGCCATCCCAACAGGAATTACACAGAATCCAGAGACTGTTTTATCTACGGAAGAAGGTAGAAAGCTAGTCGCAAACTGTGAGTTTCTAGCCCTCCTGAAGCTGAAGCGGACAGACCTAGATGCCCTGGAGCAGGTTATCCCTCTTACGCCTTCACTGGAGCGATTTGTCTTGCGGCCAAAAGCGAAAGGTACTGGTTTGATCGTGGCTGGGGATACGATTGTCCCATTTGAAAATCCTATCCCTAAAGATACCAAACTGTATCAATTGGTTGCGACAGATAGTTAAAAAATAGAAAGAGAGGTAATTTCTTTTGTCTAAAAGTAATCGCAAACAATTAAAACAGGAACGCAAGCGAAGAATCAAAGAAGGATTAGCCCTCAATGCTGAAAAAAAGCCTAAAGAAGCACGTTTAGACTCAAAAGTTGCATTTAAAGAAGCTAAGAAGAATTATCGCTTAGCGAACAAAGATTATAAACTACATAAAGGACCTCAAGCAACAGCTAGAGGTCTTTTCTTTAAGCAACAACGTGATCGAGCAAAGTTGGAAAAACAAATTGCAACAACGCTCTATAAACGAGCTAAAAAAGCTGATGACAGTTATATCCCTAACCGCCTAAAGAAACGTGCTAAACAAAGTGCTCGAATGAAAGCGAGACACGACGTTGAGAAGACAGTTAGAGATAATGAGATTCTTGGAGACTGGGTTCAGGCGAGGCAAAACATTCGTCAATTTAAGTATCAGGTAAACGCCTCTAAAAGAGCGTTAAATGCTGTAGGAAAATTATCCAAGTATTCAATCAAGCGCAGCTATGGACAGCTCAATAGAAGCTATAATTTCATCAGAGGGCGAGGATATACTCGAACACCAAAAGAGTTCTCCTGGGAAGGAAAGCTCAGCAAAAAGATGAAACAGGCCAGAAAGCGACTTGCAGGTTCAAAGTTTGGGAAGGTGTCAAGAGGGACAGGAAAGGTTTTGAAGGTTGCGACAAAGCCCCTGCGTTCCATCTTATCCAATCCTTTAGCTGTCAAGTCCTATTTCTTAATGTTCCTCATCTTTGCAGTATTTGGGGCATTTATGGCCATGTTTGGAGGCAGTGGTCCTGTCCAACAAAATGAATTTGACCTGAACAAGTCATGGCTTCAAATTAGTAAACGAGATCGAGAGAAGTCAAATGATAAGGTAGACTATTGGACCAACATCGATGACATGATCTTTTTCATGAACTTTCGCTACGGTAGTGAGTGGAAACCAGAAAGTAACTGGAATGAGGGGACTGGTGGTGAATGGGCTGGAATATTAGGTTTCAATCACTATTCAGATGCCTTGAATGATCTTTGGAATCATTTGAATGATGACCCTCACAACTTGAAAAAGATGGCTGACTTATATGGCCCCTCGTCAGATCTCAAGTGGACTAAGTTGAGTGATAGCGAGTTAGAAGAGTATAAAGAGCTAGAGGATTTGACTAAAGAAGTTGGTCGATACCCATCTTATCAAGAACTAGCTAATCCCTTTTACCAGGAAGACGACCCTTCTTATCATGCTCCTCTAGTTATCCTGAAGCGGTTTGGTTATACCTCTAAGAGTGAAATCTATGAGAAAACACAACTAAAAGCTTCAACAGGACAAGCTCTAAGAGCTCCTATTGACGGTCAAGTCAGTGTGACAGATGATACTACTGTATCCATCAAAACAGATAAAGCCATCTTTACTTATGAAGAGGTAGGAAATATCCGTGTTTCTGACGGTGATCAGGTCAAAGCTGGAGACGAGGTTGGGAAGGTAACGGCAAATGGTTACCAGGTCATTCAGTATCAAAAATTGGAGGAAAAAGAGACAAAGGATAAGAAAGAAAAGTGGACATCAGTCAATCCAGGCTTTTACTTTCAATCTGTCACGTACAATCAGACAACCTCAGTCATTACTACACTTGATGGTGATTTAGGACAAAAATCACGAGCGATAAAAGACTACTTGAAGCAAAAGGTACCAGGGCTGACAGATAATGGTTTGGCAGCCATGCTTGGGAACTTTGCAACTGAAAGTAATATCAATCCTAAACGTGCTGAAGGAGACTATCTTAGCCCACCAGTAGGGGCTGATTCTTCTTCCTGGGATGATGAGTCCTGGTTAGCTATAGGAGGACCAGCGATTTATAACGGAAGATACCCAAATATTCTTCGACGAGGTTTAGGATTGGGACAGTGGACAGATACAGCGGATGGCTCCACGAGACATACTCTATTATTAAACTATGCAAAATCTAAGAATAAGAAGTGGTATGATTTGGAACTGCAACTGGATTTTATGTTGGAGGGGGATACTCCTTACTATATCACAGGACTAACTTCAATTCTAACTAGTACAGAGGATGTAGAGACGCTTACAGAGCGTTTCCTGGTTAATTGGGAAGGAAACTCTGGAGATAAGGTCTTAGAGCGCCAGAATAATGCTAAGCAGATCCACGCTTTTCTTACTCAACAAGTTCGAGGAGGTGGAGCGTTAGCATCTTCCTGGAATTTCCCTGCCGAGTATCAGTCAAAAGTGGAGCACCCTCCTACACAAGCTTCTATGACTACACAACAAGGAAGCGGTTATGAAGTGGGACAATGTACTTGGTATGCCTATAATCGTTTAGTTGAACTAGGAACGATTACAGACTTATCAGGAGCTTATGGTTACCTTGGTAATGGTCAGGATTGGGTGGCAAGCCTAGTCGCAAAAGGATGGCGGTATAGTACAACTCCAACAAAAGGAGCTGTTGTATCAGTAGTAGGTGGATTTGGTGGGACACCAGATGTATACGGCCATGTTGCGATTGTGGAAGCTGTGAATCCAGACGGTTCATTCCTCGTTTCAGAATGTAATATCCAAGGAGTACAGGATAAGGTACATTTTTCTGTCCTATATCCAGCTTACTACTATTCGTTTGCAACACCGAATTAAAAAAGAAAGAAGGTAAATCATGAAAATGATAGATATGAAGAAATTGAAACTCCTGAAAATAGGAGGAATCCTTATAGGAGTTGTGCTAGTTCTAGGATTCGTATTCTGGATTGGAGCAGCAACCTCATCGCAAAAGAAAGCTAAACAGGAAGCTGAAACTACGCAACAAGAAACCAAAGCAGAGGGGAGCGAACTAACGCAAGAATATGTAAAGGAATTTTTGACGGCTTACTTCAATAAGCAGGATCTTGGAGAAAATAGAAATCGCTATTTGCCCTATATGACAGAAGCTGCTTACAATCAGGAAGTGAACTCTGAAGAAGAACCAACGGTACAAACCTATAAGGGCTATGTAGTGGATACACAGATGAAGTCTTCTACCATCTACATCGATCAAGAAAATAATATTGCCCTAGCTCAAGTGAGATACACTCAGACACAGTTACAGAAGAAGTATGATTATACTAACGCCCAAACAAACGTAGGATCTTCAAGAACCATACGGATTCGCTTCAGCAAGCAAGATGGGAAATACCTGGTAAATCATATTGACCCCATTTTGATTGTGGACAGCTTGAACGCCAGCGAAAAGGCGAGTATTCCATCGTTAAACAAACCAATCACTAACCAAACACAAAGTACAGAAGGGAAAAAGGAACAATGACAAAATTAGAAACTTTGGAAAAACAAAAACAGAAAGCGGAAGACCGCTTAGCTGACTATATGACCAAGGCCAAGAAGGAAGAAGAGAAACTGCAGCAGCTAGAAACTCAAATCATTCTGGCCAAACATGAGGAACGGTCAATCTACTTGGCCAAACATAATTTAACCTGGGCTGATATTGAAACAGCTCTTGCTGAAGGAAAATTGAAAGGAGCTGAAAAACATGTACCGTTTAACCAATCTGACACAAAACACGACCACAACGTATAAAAATCGGGACCTTGTGTATCAAGCGCTGGAGCGAGAAAATGCTAAGGTTAAACACCAGGAGGCAGAGGCCGTTTTATTGGTAGAGGAACTGGATAAAAAGAATGTAGTGGTGTACCAAGAAGATGTCTATTTGCCGTTTGAGGGAATCGCAGATAGTCTCTTCCTGAAGCCTGGTACGTTGAATAAACAGGAGGCTGCACCAAAAGAAGCAAAAACCTCTTTCTTTAAGCGCCAGCCAAAAACAAAACATCAAGAGAAGACTCCTGAAGAAAAAGCTGAAGCCTCTTCCTTGAAACATGAAACTCCCAAATCTCGAACCTCTTCTAAACGCTCTTTTTGGGTGTATTTAGGAAGAGTTTTGGTGTTATTGAGTCTAGTAGGAAGTCTGACACTTGCTGGCTTATCACTTACGCTAGTTTACCATCAAGAAAAGCAACTCTCGGCCGTATCCAAGGAACTTTCAAATCTAAAAACCATTCAGTCAAAAACAGGGGAACTAGATGCCTTTTCACGTTACTTTTTGCCAGCCCTTTACTCTGATAAAGGGAAAATGGCTGATTTCGTAGCTCCTCAATTAACGATAGATAGACAAGCAGGTCAACTGCAGTCTGTGATTTTGGAATCTAGCTTGATTGTTGATGAAGCAACTTATCAGCTAACCTATGTAGTGGCCGTGAAAGACGGTGAGAACAGAAGTCAGAAACGCTTGGTAGTTACTGTGAAGGAAGAACCTTCAGCACCTTACGGATTCCAGGTTATTGCTAAGCCAGAACTATCCAATTATCCAAAATAAAGGAGGTCTTACATGGATCAAGAAAAAGTCAGTCATTCTCTGGCTTTAAAAGGAAAAGTTACCCTGGAGATGACGATACAAGCTCTGTATGCCCTCGCAAAAGCCCATTACGACAAGAAACAACATAAGGCGGCAAATCGAACTTTTGAAGGGGAGACACGTTTTAATGACTTTATGGCCACAAAATCAAAAAAAGATGTCGAGAAGTTATTAAATAGTGAAGTTCACTTGGCTAAGTTGAAGCATTACCTGGAGGAGTATAAGGTAGGTTTTACTTATCATCAAAAAGATGGTACAACCTATCTCTTCTTTGAAACAAAAAATCGTCCCCTGGTAGAAAAGGCTCTCAAAGATATGTTGGCAGACATCACGAAAAGCCCAGAAAAATTGGAAGAGTTTGCTAAAAAGGTACTGAAGAAACCACATGAAATGACTCCTGAAGATAAAATCAATTACTATAAGACAAATAAGGTCTATAAAGGAACGATGCCAGTTGTTACGAAGGAGATTGGGAAGGAGAAGACACGATGATTAGAAAACCTATATGGCCCTACCTGGTGGTGGGGCTATTTTCATTTGTTATTTTCCAGTCCTTTTACCATTACTACCAAATTTCGACTGCAGCAGTACCTTTTATGGGAATGTTGCGGCTTCGTTGGTTGCTAGAACACTGGGAACGCTTCTCTTTTGGTGTTTTCTTTGATTCAGGAGCCTTATATGCTGGGTTGATCGGATTCGGCCTCCCAATGCTTGTCTATGCTTCTATGGATAAGAATTTATATCGCCAGGGAGAAGAACAAGGTAGTGCTCGTTTTGCGACTTTGAAGGAAATGAGACGGTTTGAAGACGTTGATTTTGAGAAGAATATGATTTTTTCAAAACAAGTTAAAATGGGCCTATTTAACTTTCGCTTAGCCTACAATGTTCAGCTCAATAAAAATGTGATTGTCATTGGTCTTCCAGGAGATGGTAAAACCTTTACTTTTGTATTGCCAAATTTAATGCAGATGAACTCAAACTTTGTTGTGACGGATCCTAAAGGAAACCTGGTACATGAAGTTGGGAAGATGCTTGAGAAAACTGGCTATGCTGTTAAAATCTTTGATTTGATTCGGCTCAAGAATTCAGATCGGTTTAATCCTTTTCATTACATGAAGTCTGAGCTAGATATTGATCGTATCTCTGAAGCAATTACTGAGGGAACGAAGAATAGTGAGCATACTGGAGAAGACTTCTGGGTTAAAGCAGAGTTGATGCTGCAACGTGCATTGATTGGTTATCTCTATTTTGACTCGAAGGATCCTGAAACTGGAGTCCAGTTATATATGCCAAACCTGGGCCACGTTGCGGATCTATTAAGAAATATGTATCGAGAGGATCCAGATGTACCAAGCCCTGTCGAGCAGATGTTTGAAGAACTGAACGAACATCAACCTAACAACTATGCTTATAAACAGTGGAAATTATTCCAAAACTTCAGAGGCGAGACAAGAAACAGTGTGGTAGCGATTTTGTCTTCTCGTTATTCTATCTTCGACCACGAAGATGTCCGAAACTTGATTAGTGAGGATACCATGGAAATGGATACCTGGAATACGAAAAAGACAGCCGTTTTTATTGCTATTCCTGAAACCAATAATGCCTTTAATTTTCTTTCCTCAATCTTGTTTGCGATTGGTTTTGAGGTTCTCACACATAAGGCTGATGATATCCTGCAAGGGAAAGTACCTGGATACAGTAGAAAAAATCTTCGTCACATTCAATTTATATTCGATGAGTTTGCACAAATTGGCCGTATTCCAAACTTCGCCCAGGTTCTCTCTTCTATTCGTAGTCGTGAGATGTCTATTAAGATTATCATCCAAGCTGTCAATCAGCTAGAATCACTTTATAAAAGTGATTGGAAGACCATCTTTAATAACTGTGCTACTCACCTATTTTTAGGGACAAATGACAAGGATACGATGGAATACTATTCTACAAGGTCAGGTAAGCAGACTATACGTACTCGATCTACCTCAAAATCGCATAGTTATCGTAATGGATCATCAAGTGAAAATAAACAAATTCAAGGCCGTCCCCTTCTAACTCCAGATGAAGTCGCAAGAATTGGGGTAGAAGAAGGATTGGTCTTTATTTCTAAACAAAATGTCTTCAGAGATAAAAAAGCAAGTGTCTATGATCATCCTAGAAAAGATGAGATTGCAAGTTCTCCTGAAGACAAAGAAAACTGGTACGAATACACTCGAAAAGGAACAGACATCGACGGCTTGCTTTTATATGCCAACGATTTGACTCCGCAGCTAAAAGAGTTATTCGTGGCCTAACATACAGAAAGGATAGTAGGATGGAAACACCTAAAACACAATTAGGATACCTGGAGAGTATCTCGCAGGTTCTAGCATTAAAGCTAGAAAATTTAGCCACAGAACGTTATGCTATTTGGCAGCTATTCAAACAGGCAGATGAGGAGACTTTCTATCAATTAGCTCCTCATCTTTTTGTGACAACGAGTCAGGAAGATCCAATAGTTGTTAGTGAACTAGATGCAACTCCTGAAGGATATCTTTTATTTAAGGAATTAGTAGAGGAGGAAAGAGTATGCCTTTAACAAAAGCACAGGCAAAATCGCTGGATATTTTAGAAGTAGCTCGTAGCCTTGGGATGGAGATGAAGCGAAAGTCACATCGAGAGTATTATTGGGCTGAGCATGACTCGTTTAAGATTGATACTGTGAAGAATACCTGGCATTGGTATTCACAAGCCGATAAGTATGGGGACACCATCAACCTTGTCCAAGAAATGCGAAATGTCAGCTATAAGGAAGCCATGGTATTCTTAGAGACAGGTTCCTTTCCTGAAGCAAAACCAGTAGAGGAAGAACGTCAACCTTTCAATTATACACTAGCCCCTTACGAACAACGATTTGTGGAGGCGAGATCCTATCTCAAGGAGATTAGAGGTCTCTCTGATGATACAATCGACTTCTTCCTGGAAAAGGGAGTATTAGCCCAAGCTAAACGTAAGGATAAAGATGGTGTTATAGAAGATGTCTTGGTTTTTAAATACTTGGACAGAAATCAGCAACTGGTAGGTGCGAGCCTCCAGGGACTTGTTCCTGATCAAGAACGTCATCCTGGCAAAGGATACTTGAAACAAATCATGTATCAATCAGAATCTATTAGTGGCTTAAACGTTTCTATAGGCTCTCCTAAGCGTTTAATTGTGACAGAGGCACCAATTGACCTTATGAGCTATTATGAGCTTCATAAGGGCGAATTAAACGATGTTCGACTAGTTGCGATGGAAGGATTAAAAGAGGGAGTTCTGTCTCACTATGTTCTTGAAATTCTGCAGGAGCGAGGGGAACTCACGATGGATGAAAGGGATTATACCAAGTCTAGTGAACTAACACGTACCTCTAACTTTTTATCTGTTGCAGCGGAAACATCCACACTTTTCCAAGATCACAAATACGATGATCTCATCACGCTGGCAGTTGATCGTGATAAAGCAGGTACAGACTTTATTACCAAACTACGGGAGAAAAAAATCCCAGTTATCGATGCAAGACCACCACAACGTGAAGGCCAGGAGAAGACAGACTGGAATGAGATCCTGAAGCAGGAAAAACAACTGGAGAAAGACGCACCAGACAACAGTCGTCTTGCCCAGGCACGTCGAAAATTGGAAAGACTAAGGGGTGAACAAGACGAGGCTATTTCAAGAGTTTATTCCCACCAAGCACAAACAAATGGGCAACCCATGAATGATAAGCGAGGCGGTGCTAGCTTTATGCGTAAGCAAGAACAAATAGAAGGTCAAGTCTTCTCAAAGATGGATGAGATTAGGAAACAAGAAGAGCGAGTAGAGCACCTGGAGCACCAACAACATTTGAAAGAAATGGGGTTGAATCGTCAGGGAAGTGGTCTGGAGATGAGTGTTCAAAATATACCTAGAATCCGTGAAGAGTTAGAAAAAGCTAAGCGTGGGGAGTCGTTCTTTACCAAAGCTACTCTCAAACGCTATCAAGAAGAGTTGACTAGACTTGAGGCTATATCTGAACAAATGGGTAAAACGAGCATTCAGCCAGCAACTCAAGCCTTAATTGATGAGGGCTTAGTGAATCAGTGGCAAAAACAACCAAATACGTATTTTGTAAAAGGCTTACGAAGAGTTGCTCTGGAGTTGACTGAGGAAGGAAAGTTTCAATTATCTTCACAAACCAAGTATCATCCGAAAACAGATGAGGAAAGACTGAAGGTGGATGAATTACTTGCCAAACAAAGGCAAGAAAATGTAGGATTAACGCCCTCAAATCAGGAAAAATCAATCTCACCACAACCAGAGCCTATTGAAAAAAATCAAGACGAAGCAGGGTGGTTAGAAAAAAATTGGGACAATCTCACATTTTCGATAGAAAATAAAAAAACAGTCGTCATTGATCCGACTAGTATAGATAAGACGGTTGAAGAAAAACAAACTCCAGATAATCAAGAATCTATAGAGCTAGTTTGGGAATTGCATAGTAAATGGGAAGACGAATTAGCAGAAAAAATTCGGGAAGATTTAGGCATTAACTATGAACTACAGGCATGGCAATTTGAAAAAGAAATGTCACGATTTATAACGACTGATTTAGACAAGTTATTCGCAAAACGTACTAGATTGGAAAGGGATGCTTATTTTGCGGATAGTACGACGTCTATCAGAAAAGAAATTGATCGTTTAGATGCACAAATACTGGAGTACATAGAAAAAGCCCCTGAACAAAGTCAGGAGAAGACAGACTGGAATGATGCCTTGAGAACCCAGAATCAACAGTCATCAGTTGATTTATCAGCTGTATCGGTAGAAAATGAAAAATCCTTTAATAATCCATTAGAGCTAGTTTGGGAATTACATGGAAAATGGAAAGATGAATTAGCAGAAAAAATTCGGGAAGATTTAGGCATTAACTATGAACTACAGGCATGGCAATTTGAAAAAGAAATGTCACGATTTATAACGACTGATTTAGAAAAGTTATTCGCAAAACGTACTAGATTGGAAAGGGATGCTTATTTTGCGGATAGTACGACGTCTATCAGAAAAGAAATTGATCGTTTAGATGCACAAATACTGGAGTACATAGAAAAAGCCCCTGAACAAAGTCAGGAGCGCTTGATTGATAGGACCAGTGGTGGCACGGGGTCTTTACAGCTCGAAGCTGAAGGCAGTCCCACACCTGTACTTGAAACAAGCACCTTTGAGCAAACTGTTACCAGTCACCCGACATCATCCTATCCGTACCTTCATTTTAGCACAAATTATGATAAAGTGCAACGGCGAGTGGGGAATTATCACCCAATCACACCTGCCGATTTAAGACGTTTGAACCAATATGCGCCCTCCATTCAAAGTACAGCGTCCTGGTATTTAAGTGAAATGGCTGACAGTAAGATCAGCTTTGTTTATGCGGATCATGGAGAGGAGAATGTGCTTCAGGTGACTTTTCAAAAGGATAACTTTATCCATCTTTCAGGGATTAGACCTTTTGAAGAGGGAAAGGGAGCGGCAAATTTCCTAGATGATATTGCAAATGGTCAGGGGCATTATGACGGTATGTTGATTAGTAATGCAATTAAGGATAAATTGCAGGTTCTTCCTATGTTGCGTGATATTTTAGATCCACATTCTTTTGTTTTAGATGATTTGAGCAGTGTTGAAAAGCTTCACAATCTCAATATGAGTGAAGCTATTAAAGCAAAAGATGAAGATTTCTTACTACTTTTTAAAGATATCGGAGATGAAAAAATTCCAGCCTCTCTTATGAAACTCAAGGGAGAGCTTGCAACTAATGTTAAATCGTTGGATGAAAAGATCATTCTTGGTGTTTATAGAGAGCGAGGTGGTCACATCGAGCAACTTTCAATCAATGAGGAGTATGTTAAAGACAAAGGCGCAGAAATGCTATCAGTCTTGAAGAATAAGCAGTTTGAAGAAGTTTCTAAAGAAATTGAACAATCAACTCCTGAGAACACACTGAATAGCCCCCTACTTGATGCGGTTATGTTTACTCAAGTCTTAGATACTGTCTATAATTTAGGTGTGCCAGGTGACATCTCAAAAACTCCAGAAGAATTTCATCAAGCCTGGAATCAGTATCTTGACTATGCGAAGCAGCATAATGATAAATTTGATCAGATTGTTGCTGCAGCGGGTGAAGATCATCTCCTAGATACAAATTCAGATTTTTATAAAGAATGGGAACAAGATCATATCTATAAGGAGAACTACCATGTACGCCTTCAAATGGCTGAGGAGCGCCCAGATGGGCCTAAATTGCCCTTTAAAGAAACAGAGCTGATTTCGTATCAAGAATTTGCTAGAGAGCTATACAAGGCCAACCAGAGCTTCTATCAGTTACATCAGGAAGGGCTAAAACAAGTGACTAGTGGTCACCCAGAAGGCTACATCTCTCCAACTAAGATTCAGTTTAGTATCTACGCTCCTGATGGTGAACTGATCCAGGATAGCATCCGTTACAATATCGGTGAGGAGATTAACCCCATCGCTCACAAAGAAAGACTTGGAACACGAGAAATGAGAGAGTACCCAGAATTGATGAAGATAGATGGGGCCATATTCACTCCGTATCATCTGGAGAGATTGGCGAGTGAGTTAGATATTTCTCAGTTCAGTTACGCTTTAGAAGATACTCTTTACGCAGATCAACTTCTATCCCAACTCCCATTTGGAGATTTGGAAAATAGTCCAATTGGATTTACAGATAGTAGTCATGATGGTCGCCTTGGATTTATCTCTTTTGATGGAATGGATAGTGTTGAGGTCGAAAATCTATCTGCTTGGTTTGAGAAGTTGGGAGTCAAAGACTCACCTATGGAACAATTGGCCCTTATTGAAAAATGGCAAAAAGAAATCAAAGGTTTATCAGAAAAAGTTGAACAAACGATCTCCGCAGTCCGAGAAGAATTTGAGAAATCACAAGAGGAAGAAATCAAACTAGAAGAACAAAGCTACAACAAGCAGGAGTTGGAACATGATGCGGATGCTGATGGTGTTTCTGATGAGGAGGAGTTGCTTCAGGGAACGAATCCGTATGATTTTAGATCGAAACCAGGTTCTAAACCAGAGGGCGAGGAAAGTCTACAAGCGGATGAAGTTGTTTTAGCAGCTGGCAGTCTTGCAGTCGCAGATTTTATTCAAAATAAAGATATGGCAGGATTAAGTCGTCATCTTAAAGAAGGTATTAAGGAGTTCCTGGATTCAGATAAGTACAAAGACTATCTAACGAAAATGAGCCAACTAAATAATTATTCTAATCGCAACTTGCGCTTAATTCTTGCACAAAATCCTGAAGCAAGGCAAGTAGCTTCTTTCAAACAGTGGAAAGAAAACTTTGGTCGCTATGTGAAAAAAGGTGAGAAGGCTTTACGTATTTTTAAACCTATGACGAAGATCAAAAAGGATGAGAATAACCAACCAATATTGGATAAAAATGGGAAACCAGAAACAGTTACATTCTTTGGTTTGGTACCAGTTTTTGATGTTAGTCAGACAGAAGGAAAAGAGATGCCAAAAGCTGCAGAAGTGAAAGAGCAGCTGACTGATTTGGACTATGCAAATCTTTATCGTGCTCTGATGGCCATTGCAAAAGAAAATGATGTACCGGTTCGATTTGAAGAGATGGAAAATAATAAACATGGATATTATTCTGTCCCAGAGAATCAAATTGTTTTACGTAGTAATGAGATGAATAAGGCTCAAATTATTAAAACTTTCTTACATGAAATGGCTCATGCAGAGTTGCATCATGCAGACAATCCTCAGAAGGAAAATCTGACTAGAAGCACAGCTGAACTCCAGGCTGAAAGTGTTGCTTATGTTGTTTCTTCATACTACGGTATTGATACGTCAGAGTATTCCTTTAACTATCTATCTGGGTGGTCTGCAGATAAAGAGACACTTGCTGATTTAGAAGCACAGTTGGATATTGTCCAACAAGAAGCTAAAAGTTTAATGGTTCGGATGGATCAAGCATTGGAACAATTAAGATTGAGTCAGGAGAAACAAACGCAGCGCAGTTTTGAACAAAAACTAGAGAAGTTTAAAGGTCAGACTCAGCAAGCTGTAGAAGATCACAAGCAGGAGTTGAAACGTGATGCACAAGCAAAAAAAGAGAAGGGTTTCTCGAAATGACCGAACGGGACACCCCAAATAAACCCAAGGTCAAATTAAAAACAAATCATCATCAAGGAGGACAAAACTCATGACCAATGAACAAGAAGAACAACTGATTATCATCCTTTCAGACTTTATTCCAATCATGGATGGAGACAAGATTTTAGGGATAGCTTCAAATGCTAGGGACTTGACTCGCCAAAAAGTTCTGGAGCAATTAGAGGAAGAACGTGCCCAACTTCCTGAGGGAGATCCAGCCCTTTTGGAGTGGGAAGAAGAAAATATTAAGCTTCTAAAATCAATAACAGATGAAGAGTTTCAGTCTGCAGTTACTGAAAGAATCATCCTAACAAAGATTGGAGCGGGGAGGACTAACTTCCAACCTTTAATTGAAGAACAACTTTCTGACTTAGCTGAAAAGCTACAAGGTAAAAAAGAAAAAGCGGAAGAGAACGTCCCTCAAAAATCGTCTATACTTAAAAATATTTTTGGCTGGTTTCACTAAAAGACCAATCAAAAAAGAGAAGAGAAGGACTCTAAAAAGTTAAGACTAGGGGCTTGGGGATTTCCCCAAAACTGAGAAAATCAAGAAGGAAAACCGCATGGTTCTCCTTCTCTGATTTTTTTAAATTTCGCAAATGGATATCCATTTGCTACGCTTGCCACAAGGAAGTCAGGGGTTGATGCCTGCCCAGAAAATACCAGAAAATCTGAGAGAAAGAGGAGAAAGAATAATGCAGAAACGAGAAAATAGGAAACGCTATATACAAAAATTGATACGACTAACACCAGAAGAAGATCGTCAAATTAAAACGGCGATGGCCCAAATGGGAGTTCCATCTTTTCAATACTATGCGAAGAATCAATTGGTGCAAGGAAAGGTGGTGCAAATTGATTTTTCTGAATTGAAAGACCTTCGAGTTGCCATCAATCGAGTGGGAACGAACATCAACCAAATTGCTAAACATGCTAACGAAAACCAAGGGGTTACGCCAGAGGAAGTGGCGCAAGTCATTGGCTATCTATCTGAGTTGAAAGAGATGGTAGCGGTCAAACTTTCTAGTGCGGAGAAGAAAAGTTTACAGGAACGAAAAGTGAAAACTATAAGGACGTATGACGAATGGTAGTAATCAAAACACCCAAACAAATTAAAACTCCTTCCAATTTAAAAATAGCTGTACGCTATATTCTGAATGAAGCGAAAACTCTTGTATCAGGAACTGCAGAAAGTGATCTTGATTTTCCTCTTGTCTATCATGATGGTGAACTTCAAATGAAGTTAGTATCTGGCAATGGGATCTCTGATTTTAGCGTAGCGGATGAAGAAATGGTCATGACAAAATTGGCTGCAGCCTTTAAAAAAGGAGATGACGACTTGAAAGAATTATCTTCAGGAAAACAAGTATTGGCCCATCACATTATCCAGTCTTTTTCTCCAGATGATAACTTGACTCCTGAGCAAGTTCATGAAATTGGCCGTCAAACGATGTTAGAATTGACGGGAGGGAATTATGAGTTTGTGATCGCAACACACACGGATAAAGATCATCTTCATAATCATATCATACTCAATACAACCAATATCTCAACGCTTAAAAAATTTCGTTGGGAAAAGAAAACTTTGAAAAATTTGAGGGCAATATCAGACAAACATGCGGCACGTTATGGAGCTAAAATTATTGAGCCTACTATGAAAAATTCTTATACAAAGTATTCTGCTTGGCGGAGACAAAATAATTATCGGTTTGAAATTAAGGAGCGTCTGGATTTTCTTCTGAAGCACTCTTTGTCGTTAGAAGATTTCAAACAAAAGGCAGCTGCGCTTGATCTTCAGATCGATTTCTCTGGTAAATTTGTGAAGTATAAATTGCTTGATCAGCCCCAACAAAGAAATGTCCGAGATGATACATTATCAAAGAAAGGACTTTATTCTCTTGAAAAAATAAAAGAGAGAATTTCTAAGAATCAGTTAGTTTTTGATGTGGAGGAATTGAAAGAACAATATCAAGAATCAAAAGAAAAGACGGCAAATGATTTTGAATTGAAATTGGAAGTGGAATCCTGGCAAGTCGAACAAGAAAGCAAGCAAGGCATTTACGTACAGATGGATATGGGAGCTTTAAATAGTGGTACCATTTTAATACCTTCTCATAAAGTTGATAAAAATGAGGATGGAAATTACACGATCTATATCAAAGAGAAAGACTATTTTTATTTTCTCAATCCAGATCAATCACAAAAAAATCGGTACATGATGGGCTTGACTGTCGCAAGACAATTAGCCAAACAAAATGGCGAAACACTCGTAACTAAAAACGCTCAAATTTCCTCTATGCGTGAACTGATTAAGGAATATAATTTCTTAGTCGAGCACGGCGTGACAGATGGAGCACAATTTCAACATTTGGAGGAGCGCTTTAATGAAAAGATAGAGGCTACTCAGGAGGAATTAAGACAGCTAGATGATCGACTTGGACGTTATCATAAAATTGAAGGAGCACTTTTAGCCATCCAGCAATCTCCAGAAAATAGTCTTGCGGCGGTACAACTATTGGATGATTTAGGAGTTCCAAAAGATATGGGACTGGAAGATGTCAGTCAACTGATCAAACAATTCCAAATTGAAAAAGGAGCCTTACAAGAGTTCTTTGATGATACTCTAAAACATTACACAGATTATAGAGATATTAAGGAGCATGTGCGTAGTCGTGAAGAGAAAGTTGACCGACATTTTGAAGATGAAAAAACCTTGTAAAAGTTTCTGATGTTTTCAATCTAGTCATGATTTCAGTACAATAGAGAGTATGTTTAGATTTGATGAAAAAGAATTTGTAGCAGAACTAGATCGCAAACGTGAGCAGCAATTCCTGAAGCGAGTAAGAGATTATGACGAGCAGATAGCTCCCTCCATGAGACTGAAAGGGTATAAACGAATAGACAGTACTGAGAGGACAGTTGTCTTCACATTTGGAGAGATGACCTTTTCTAGGAATCGCTGGCGAAAGGGAAAGAAAAGCTGTTATCCTGTAGATGAGTGGCTAGGTTTAGAAAAGTATATGCGTTATTCTCCAGAGTTGATTTTTCACATGGCAAAACACGCTTCTGTTTTATCCTATCGTGAAGTTTGTCGAACAGTTAAGATGGCTTATCGCCTGGAGATAACAAAGGACGCTGTTTTGAAGTCTGTAAAAATGGCAGGTAGACTCTTTTCAGAGAGGGAACGCTATCGGCTTTTTAGAGGTGATGAGCAACCGAAAAAAATCCAGGCAGATAAAATCTACCTGGAGGGAGATGGTGTGCTCGTCAAGACAACATCAAGCAATGATGAACGACACAATACAGACTTAGCCCATTTTCTGATTCATACGGGAGCGAAGAAGATTGGAAAAAATCGGTATGTACTCGAGAATAAGCATGAAATTATCCATACAAGCCATGAGCAAGCAAAGGAAGAATTGATAGACTATCTCTACAATCATTTTGAAATCACTGATCGAACTCTTCTTATCACTAACTCGGATAATGGTATAGGATATACTCGAAGAGTATTTCAAGAAATCAAGAAAGCTCTACGGATTAAACGTCATGAGCATTTCTGGGATGCTTATCATGTCAATGAAGAATTAAAAAGATTCCTGAAGCCGTACCCATCTTCACTGCTTGATCTGGCTTTTAAGGCTATCCAGACACATCAGAGAAGCCTTCTTCAGACCGTACTAGATACAGTAGAGTCTCTTATAGAAAGTCAGGAGGCTTTTGATAGCTTTTACAATTTCCGTAAAAAATTATTGAGAAATTTTGGGGATACCAGACCACCTAAACATCGAGGCTTGTCCTCTCATGGTATTGGGGTAATGGAGAGTCAACACAGAAAGGTCACCTACCGTATGAAACATCGAGGGATGTATTGGTCTATTGAAGGAGCTTGTACTATGGCTAGGATGATACTCCTTGAACGAATAGATCAGCTATACGAATTGTTTTTCGGGGATTGGCGGAATGAGTATGAGGAGTATAGGGCGAGCCGTTTAGGAGCAGGATTTCTTGTTGACCACCGTCCCCATGGAGCCGTTATACGAAAACGAGGGCGTAAGCGAAAGTAAGGAAAAGGTAAAGAAAATCCTCTAAAAAATGCAATTTTAGAGGTCTTTTTGCCATGTTTTTTAGACAAAACAGTTGCTTTTTTGCCTAATATGTGTTACAATAATAGAGTAAATAAAAACGAAAAAGGTGTAGAAGCAGCAACTCCTACACCACCGATTAAGACAAACACACACTTTGCTTAATCAGTCAAACAATATTGTAGCATAAATAGTGCAATATAGTCAAGGGCTGGGGTAAAGTGAGAAACTTTTTCCAGTTTTTTTGTCTGAAAAATCTCGCTTTCTTATTGAGTTATAAGGATATTTGATTATTCCCAAAAATTTAGACACAAAGCATCTGATTTTAACCCTTGAAAACTTTTCAAATTTTGATATAATAGTACTACTCAAGGGAGTAGCTGGCAGAAACCTGTGATAGTGTCGTCATTCCGAATTTTATACTGCAAAGTATTTTTTCCGGCGCTATCTTAAACAGCGAGACTTGTTATGATTAACAGGTCTCTTTTTGTTTGTCATAAAACTAAAAGAGAACTTGTTTTGCACACAATGTCAAGGAGGAGACACATGTCAAAAGAACAAAAACGCCAAGCGTTTTATACTCAAAGTCCTGAAGAGGTCTTGAAGTCGGTTGAAGCTACTGAGCAAGGTCTTTCGTCAAGCGAAGCGCAGAAACGCCTAGCTGAATATGGACGCAATGAACTGGAAGAGGGTGAGAAAAAATCTCTCCTAGTCAAGTTTATCGAGCAATTTAAGGATTTGATGATTATCATCCTAGTAGCAGCGGCTATCTTGTCAGTCGTAACTTCTGGTGGGGAAGATATCGCAGATGCCATCATTATCCTTGCCGTGGTTATCATCAACGCTGCCTTTGGTGTTTACCAAGAAGGAAAAGCAGAAGAAGCCATCGAAGCCCTCAAGTCTATGTCGAGTCCAGCTGCTCGCGTTATTCGTGATGGACACATGGCTGAGATTGATTCCAAAGAATTGGTGCCAGGTGATATCGTAGCTCTCGAAGCTGGTGATGTAGTGCCAGCAGACCTACGTTTGCTAGAAGCTAATTCTCTTAAAATCGAAGAAGCAGCTCTAACAGGTGAGTCTGTTCCAGTTGAAAAAGACTTGACAGTCGAGCTCGCTGCAGATGCTGGTATTGGTGACCGTGTCAATATGGCCTTCCAAAACTCAAACGTGACTTATGGTCGTGGTCTTGGTGTTGTTGTCAATACAGGTATGTATACTGAAGTGGGTCATATCGCTGGCATGCTCCAAGATGCTGATGAGACAGATACGCCACTCAAACAAAACTTGAACAACCTTTCTAAGGTTTTGACCTATGCAATTTTGGTCATTGCCCTTGTTACTTTTGTAGTTGGAGTCTTCATTCAAGGTAAAAATCCACTTGGTGAGTTGATGACCTCTGTTGCGCTTGCTGTTGCAGCCATTCCAGAAGGACTACCTGCTATCGTGACCATCGTTCTTGCCCTTGGTACTCAAGTTTTGGCCAAACGAAACTCTATCGTTCGTAAGTTGCCAGCAGTCGAAACACTTGGTTCAACAGAAATCATCGCTTCTGATAAGACTGGTACGCTTACCATGAACAAGATGACAGTCGAGAAAGTCTTCTATGACGCAGTCCTACATGACTCAGCTGATGATATTGAACTTGGCTTGGACATGCCACTACTTCGTTCAGTTGTCTTGGCCAACGATACCAAGATTGATGCTGAAGGAAACCTGATCGGGGATCCAACGGAAACAGCCTTCATCCAGTATGCCTTGGACAAGGGTTACGATGTTAAAGGGTTCTTAGAGAAATATCCTCGTGTAGCTGAATTGCCGTTTGACTCAGATCGTAAACTCATGTCAACGGTTCATCCATTACCAGATGGTAAATTCCTCGTAGCAGTCAAGGGAGCCCCTGACCAACTTTTGAAACGTTGTGTTGCTCGTGATAAGGCTGGAGATGTTGCTCCGATTGATGAGAAAGTTAATGACTTAATTCACACAAACAACTCTGAAATGGCTCACCAAGCCTTGCGTGTTCTTGCGGGTGCTTATAAGATTGTAGACAGCATTCCAGAAAACCTGACTTCTGAAGAGCTTGAAAACAACTTGATCTTTACTGGATTGATTGGAATGATTGACCCTGAACGTGCCGAAGCAGCAGAAGCTGTTCGTGTCGCTAAGGAAGCGGGAATCCGTCCAATCATGATCACTGGTGACCACCAAGATACAGCGGAAGCCATTGCCAAACGTTTGGGAATCATCGATGAAAATGACTCGGAAGACCATGTCTTGACTGGTGCTGAACTCAACGAACTTTCTGATGAAGAATTTGAAAAAGTCGTTGGTCAATACTCTGTCTACGCGCGTGTATCTCCAGAACACAAGGTTCGTATCGTCAAGGCTTGGCAAAAACAAGGTAAGGTTGTTGCTATGACAGGTGACGGTGTTAATGATGCGCCAGCTCTGAAAACAGCCGATATCGGTATCGGTATGGGAATCACTGGTACAGAGGTTTCTAAGGGGGCTTCTGACATGATTCTTGCAGATGATAACTTTGCGACCATTATCGTCGCAGTTGAAGAAGGACGCAAGGTCTTCTCAAACATTCAAAAGACTATTCAGTACTTACTTTCTGCCAATACTGCTGAAGTATTAACTATCTTCTTATCAACCTTGTTTGGTTGGGACGTCTTGCAGCCAGTTCATCTTTTGTGGATCAACTTGGTAACCGATACCTTCCCAGCTATCGCTCTTGGTGTTGAACCTGCTGAGCCAGGTGTTATGACCCACAAACCTCGTGGACGTAAGTCAAGCTTCTTCTCAGGTGGTGTTTTGAGTTCTATCATCTATCAAGGTGTACTCCAAGCAGCTATTGTTATGAGTGTTTATGGACTTGCAATTGCTTACCCAGTTCATGTGGGTGACAATCATGCCATTCATGCGGATGCCCTTACTATGGCCTTTGCAACCCTTGGTTTGATTCAACTATTCCATGCCTACAACGTCAAGTCTGTTTACCAATCCATCTTGACAGTTGGCCCATTCAAGTCTAAGACCTTTAACTGGTCCATCTTGGTATCCTTCATCCTTCTGATGGCGACCATCGTTGTAGAACCGCTTGAAGGAATCTTCCACGTAACCAAACTAGACTTGTCACAATGGGCCATTGTTCTAGCTGGAAGCTTCTCAATGATTATCATCGTCGAAATCGTCAAGTTTGTTCAACGTAAACTTGGTCTTGATAAGAACGCGATTTAAAAAGAAAGTCATCTTCGGATGGCTTTTTTTGCATTTGAGGGAAAGGACTAGAAGTTGCCCCCTTTTGTGCTATAATAAAGTAAAGTTGTAAGGAGCGTAAGAGAATGGAAAAGAGAATTGTCCGAGATGTCTTATTCTTGTCGCAGGTCTCGAAAGCTGCAAGTCAAGAAGACCTTTATCTGGCTAAGGATTTGCAGGATACCCTGCTGGCTAATCGAGAGACCTGTGTCGGTCTGGCGGCTAATATGATTGGTGTGCAGAAGCGCGTGATTATCTTTAATCTTGGTCTAGTTCCCATGGTTATGTTTAACCCCATTCTCCTTTCCTATAAAGGACCTTACGAGACAGAGGAAGGTTGTTTGTCTTTGACTGGGGTTCGAACGACGACTCGTTATGAAACGATTACGGTTTCCTATCGCGATAGCAAGTGGCAGGAACAGACCATTACGTTAACAGGCTTTCCAGCTCAGATATGCCAACATGAACTGGATCATTTGGAAGGACGGATTATTTAGGAGGAATTCAGATGAAACGCATACTATTTGAACTTGTTTTTATCGCAACGACTTGGTATATCTTTTTACCACCCTTCAATCTGACTAGTTGGGAATTCATCTTCTTTCTCTGTGGGCATTTGGTGGTGATGGGGATTTTGTTTAGTTTCCGCAAGGATACCAATCTCCTCAAAACTGTTCACCTACGCCATGGCAAGGCTACCAAAGATCTCAATCTAGAAGGATTCCTTTTTACCAAACTTAGTAGAGGATTGTTTCTGGCTGCAGGTATCATCTTTGCCCTTGCTGGTCTGGTAAGCCTGGTAACCTCTAGCTTTTTCCAAGCAAAAAATTATGCTAATGTGGTATCTATCACAGAAAAAGATTTTAAAGATTTTCCCAAGAGTGATACCAGCAAGGTTCCAATCCTAGATCGGAGTACCGCCGAAAAGATTGGAGACCGTTATCTAGGCTCTCTGACGGATAAGGTCTCCCAGTACGTAGCAGCAGATACTTATACCCAGTTGACGGTTGATGGCAAGCCCTATCGGGTTACACCTTTGGAGTATGCCGACCCGATCAAATGGTTTAATAATCAGTCCAAGGGAATTGGCGAGTATATCAAGGTTGATATGGTGACAGGAAATGCGGAATTGGTGGATTTAAAAACGCCAATGAAGTATTCAGACTCTGAGTATTTTAACCGAGACGTCAAACGTCATCTTCGGATCAAGTACCCAACCAAGATTTTTAAAACGCCTTCCTTTGAGGTGGATGATGAAGGCAATCCTTACTATGTAGCAACCGTTTATCAAAAACAGTTTGGTCTAGGAGTCCCTCGTCCTTCGTCTGTTATTATCTTAGACGCCACCAATGGAGAAACCAAGGAATACAGCTTGGATGAAGTCCCAGAATGGGTGGATCGTGTCTATCCAGCAGAAGAAACCATCGAACAAATCAACTACAACGGTAAGTATAAAGACGGCTTCTGGAATGCCTTGATTTCTAAGAAAAACGTTACCCAAACGACAGAAGGCTATAACTATCTTTCTATCGGAAATGACATTTATCTCTACACTGGGGTGACTTCAGCCAACGCTGACGAAAGTAATCTAGGATTTATCCTTGAAAATATGCGCACTGGTGAAATCACCAAGTACAATCTAGCATCAGCAACCGAAGAATCAGCCCGTGCTTCTGCAGAGGGAGCAGTGCAAGAGAAGGCCTACAAGGCTACCTTCCCTATTCTTGTCAATCTCAATGACAAGCCTCTTTATATCATGGGCTTGAAAGATAACGCAGGCTTGGTCAAGGAGTATGCATTGGTCGATGCCGTGGAGTATCAAAATGTCATCGTAGCAACTACGGTAGATGAACTCCTCAGCAAGTATGCCAATAAAAATGACCTCGACCTGGATAATGAAACGGTAGAAAACATCAAGGGAGTGGTTTCAGATCTTAAATCAGCTGTCATCAAGGGGGATACCGTCTACTTCTTTAAAGTTGATGGGAAGATTTATAAGGTCAAGGCTTCCGTATCAGATGACCTTCCTTACCTTGAAAATGGCCAATCCTTTGAAGGTCAAGTTGGAAAAGATAATTATCTCAAGACCTTTAAAGTACAATAATACTCTTCAAAAATCAAATTCAAACTACGTCAGCGTCGCCTTGCCGTACTCAAGTACTGCCTGCGGCTAGCTTCCTAGTTTGCTCTTTGATTTTCATTGAGTATAAAAATAGGTTTTCTCAGTTCAAGGAGAAAAAAGATAAATTCTTATCTATCTTAACAAGCTTAGCTGGCACAGCCCTTGTTCTCGTGGCTATCTGGTTAGGATGGCCAAAATAAACAGAGAAACCTCGGTGTGAACCGAGGTTTTTAAGATGAAATTCTTGGTCGTGATTGAAAAATATGCTACACTAACAATATGAAAATTTTAATCCCAACAGCAAAAGAAATGAACACAAACCATCCTTGTATCGAAGCGCTTCCCTTGAGGGAAGAAAGTCAGGCAGTTCTTGACTCACTGGCGCACTACTCAGCTAGTGAATTAGAGACTTTTTATAAGGTATCTGCCGAGAAAGCAGAAGAAGAGTACAGCCATATTCAAGCTCTAAAAGATCGAAGGGCTAAGCATTATCCAGCCTTGAAACTCTTTGACGGTCTCATGTATCGCCACATCAAACGAGATGGGTTAACCGAGGCTGAACAAACCTATCTTGAAAATCATGTCCTGATTACCTCGGCTTTATACGGTGTTGTCCCTGCCTTATTTCCCATGGCTCCTCACCGTTTGGACTTCTTGATGAAGTTAAAAGTGGCTAGAAAAACCCTAAAGACTCATTGGAAATCAGCCTATGATGAGGCACTTCAGGACGAGGACTTGATATTCTCACTCCTATCATCAGAGTTTGAAACCGTATTTTCGAAGGAAATTAGAGAAAAGATGGTGACCTTCAAATTTATGGAGGACAAGGCAGGCCAGTTGAAAATCCACTCAACCATTTCAAAAAAAGCCCGTGGTGCCTTTTTGACCGCCTTGATAGAGGGGCAAATCCATACAGTCGAACAAGCTCGCAAGCTCAGTTTTGCAGGCTTTGACTACCGACCTGATTTATCAAATGATTTAGAACTCGTCTTTGTTAAACAAGCATAAAACCAGCTCATTCGAGCTGGTTTTTGCTGGATTAGTTGATGGCTGCAAGAAGGTCGTCAGCTTGTTTTGCAAGTGATGAAGCAGTTGCTTCTTCTAACACCAATTTTCCGTCTGCCCAAGCAGAGTCATTGACACGAGCAGCTGTAAAGTCACCAACGACTTGTGTACGGATAAATGGCAAGAGGTCTTTGTAAATAGCAAAGAGTTGATCGTGACCGGCATTGGCTACAGATGAGACAGTAACAAACTTGTCTTGGAGGGCAGAAACGCCACGTGTATCAGACAAGTCAAGGGCACGAGAGAGCCAGTCAAGCAAGTTTTTCACGGTTCCAGGGATAGAGAAGTTGTAGACTGGAGAGAAGATCCAGATAGCATCCGCAGCAAGGACTGCTTCACGAGCAGCAGCTACAGCTGGATGAGTTGGAACTTCCAAATCTTGGCTGAAGAGAGGAACAGCTGAGTAATCAAGATAGCTAACTTCTACTTTACCAGCAAGTGCTTTTTCAGCTTCGAGGGCCATTTGGTGGTTGAAAGAACCTTGGCGTAGTGAACCGACGATAAATAATACTTTTTTAGACATGATGTGTCTCCTTTAGTAAAAAATTTAAAGAGCGAACTCTTTTGTTACCATCTATGTTACAACAAATGATACTAATTAGCAATAATTTTGCTCACAAATTTTTAAATTTTTTTAAAATGCGGATTAAGTCTTCCTTTTCGCCATCTTCCAAGATGCTGAGTGCTTCTACGATAGAATCGATATGGTCAGGAAGAACCTCTTCGATTTTTCTGCGTCCTGCAGGTGTTAATTTCAGGAAAAAGGATCGACGATCCTTGGGGTCGCAAGTTCTAGAAATCCACCCATCTCGAACCATATTTCGAATGACGACAGTCATGTTTCCAGAAGTGGCTAACATTTTTTCAATCAAATCCTGAATGCGTAGTTCCCCCTTGCTATAGAGGGTTTCCAAAACTGAAAATTGGGTGGGTGTTAGCCCGTGTTCTTTAGCAGCTTTGGCTTCATAAGGTTTAAAAGTTCGTATGGCTTTATTGAGGACGATAGCTGTTTTTAAGTCTAATTGATTATCGGAAATTTTCTCTTTCAAATATTGTTTCATAAGGCTATTTTATCAATAATGAGAGAGAAAAACAAGAACTTACATTTTATAGGAAAAGAATCTTAGAATGTTCCCGTCTTCACTTGTAATAAAGAAGGAGAGATGGTAAAATAGACGAGTGAAACTAAGACAGAAAAAAGCAAAAAACAAGCTACTTATACAATATGGAATCGGCATTGCTCTGGTAGTACTAGTCATGACGACTTCATTCCTTTATCTGATATCACTCAGCATGAAACCCTATCAAGATGCTAGACTTGAGGGAGAAAAACTGGCCAAGCAGTATGCAGAATTGGAAAAGGCAGATCAGGTTGATTTCTACAATGGTCTAGAGGGCTATTACAGTGTTCTGGGACATAATAAAAAGCAAGAGGCCATTGCCGTACTGATTGAAAAGAATGACCACAAGATTTATGTTTATCAGCTTGATAAGGGGATTTCTCAAGACAAGGCAGTGACGATTTCGAGGGAAAAAGGAGCTAGCGACATTGACAAGATTACTTTTGGTCGTTATCAGGATAAGCCGATTTGGGAAGTTAAGTCAGGAAACCAGTACTATCTGGTTGACTTTGAAACAGGAGCAGTGATCCAATAAGGAGGGCATATGAAACTATCCAAACGTGTACTAGAAATGGAAGAAAGCGTCACTCTAGCCAGTGATGCAAGAGCCAAAGCATTAAAAGCTCAGGGAAAAGATGTTCTTTTCTTAACCTTGGGACAGCCTGATTTTCATACTCCTGAAAACATTCAGGAGGCAGCGGTAGGAGCGATTCGAGATGGACGTGCTTCCTTCTATACAGTTGCTTCAGGCCTACCAGAGTTAAAAGCGGCGGTTAATACCTATTTTGAACGCTACTATGGGTATTCCGTAGCGGCTAACGAGGTTACCTTTGCCACTGGTGCTAAGTTCTCTCTCTACACCTTCTTTATGGCTGTGGTCAATCCAGGTGATGAGGTCATTATTCCTACACCATACTGGGTCAGCTATGGAGACCAGGTCAAAATGGCAGAAGGAGTGCCAGTCTTTGTCCAGGCAAAGGAAGACAATCACTTTAAAGTAACAGTAGAGCAGCTAGAAGCAGCGCGAACAGATAAGACCAAGATCTTAGTTCTCAATTCACCATCGAATCCGACCGGTATGATTTACTCTCGTGAGGAACTCTTGGCTATCGGAAATTGGGCTGTTGCGCATGATGTCCTTATCTTAGCAGATGATATTTATGGTCGTTTGGTTTATAACGGGAACGAATTTGTTCCAATTTCTAGTCTGTCAGAAGCCATTCGCAAGCAAACCATCGTGATTAACGGTGTATCTAAGGCCTATGCCATGACTGGTTGGCGGGTAGGTTATGCTGTGGGAAATCCTGAAATTATTGCTGCCATGAGCAAGCTAACAGGACAAACAACCTCAAACCTGACTGCTGTATCACAATATGCTACCATTGAAGCCCTAACTGGGCCACAAGACTCTGTCGAAACCATGCGCCAAGCATTTGAGGAACGGTTGAATACCATCTATCCTCTTTTGTGCCAAGTGCCAGGATTTGAAGTTGTCAAGCCCCAAGGAGCCTTCTATCTTTTCCCAAATGTAAAAAAAGCGATGGAGATGAAGGGCTATACCGATGTGACGGACTTTACAACAGCTATTCTTGAGGAAGTCGGTCTGGCTTTGATTACAGGAGCAGGATTTGGGGCGCCAGAAAATGTTCGTCTCAGTTATGCCACTGACTTGGACACCTTGAAAGAAGCTATTCGTCGCTTGCATCAATTTATGGAAAAATAAAACTTAGAATCTTCGCCTTTTTGGCGAAGATTTTTTGTAACGAAAATCTCGCGAATTTTCTCTAGTCGAACCTAGCTATCAGAGTCTATTTGTGGTAAAATAATGAGTAATGACGTCTTCGGACAAGTTAAAGAAAAGGAAGATAAAACATGACAAAACGTGTAACAATTATCGAAGTAAAAGACTACGTTGGTCAAGAAGTGACCATTGGGGCCTGGGTTGCCAACAAATCAGGAAAAGGAAAAATTGCCTTCTTGCAATTGCGTGATGGAACAGCCTTTTTCCAAGGAGTAGCCTTCAAACCAAACTTTATTAAAAAATTCGGCGAAGAAGTTGGTCTTGAAAAATTTGAAACGATCAAACACTTGAGCCAAGAGACTTCTGTTTATGTGACAGGAATTGTCAAAGAAGATGAGCGTTCTAAGTTTGGCTATGAGCTCGATATCACAGACATCGAAGTGATCGGTGAATCTCAAGACTACCCAATCACTCCAAAAGAACACGGAACAGACTTCTTGATGGACAACCGTCACTTGTGGCTCCGTTCTCGTAAGCAAGTAGCGGTCATGCAAATCCGTAACGCTATTATCTATGCAACTTATGAGTTCTTCGACAAGAACGGCTTCATGAAGTTTGATAGCCCAATCCTTTCAGGAAATGCAGCAGAAGATTCAACAGAACTCTTTGAAACAGACTACTTTGGGACTCCAGCCTACTTGAGCCAGTCAGGTCAGCTTTATCTTGAAGCGGGTGCTATGGCCCTTGGTCGTGTCTTTGACTTTGGACCAGTATTCCGTGCGGAGAAATCTAAGACTCGCCGTCACTTGACTGAGTTCTGGATGATGGATGCAGAGTACTCCTACTTGACACACGATGAATCACTTGACTTGCAAGAAGCTTATGTCAAAGCCCTTCTTCAAGGTGTTCTCGACCGTGCTCCTCAAGCCTTGGAAACTTTGGAACGTGATACAGAGCTTTTGAAACGCTACATTGCAGAGCCATTCAAACGCATCACTTACGATCAAGCCATTGACCTTTTGCAAGAGCATGAAAACGATGAAGATGCTGACTACGAGCATTTGGAACATGGAGATGACTTTGGTTCACCACACGAAACGTGGATTTCAAACCACTTTGGTGTACCAACCTTCGTTATCAACTACCCAGCAGCTATCAAAGCCTTCTACATGAAACCAGTTCCTGGAAATCCAGAGCGCGTGCTTTGTGCAGACTTGCTCGCACCAGAAGGGTATGGAGAAATCATCGGTGGTTCTATGCGTGAGGAAGACTATGATGCCCTTGTCGCTAAGATGGAAGAACTTGGTATGGATCGTACAGAGTACGAATTCTACCTTGACCTTCGTAAATACGGTACTGTACCACACGGTGGATTTGGTATCGGGATCGAGCGTATGGTAACTTTCGCAGCTGGTACAAAACACATCCGAGAAGCGATTCCATTCCCACGTATGTTGCATCGTATCAAACCATAAACTAGTAAAAAGAAGATGATTTCATCTTCTTTTTTCACTTTTATCTTGCTATCTATCAGTTTTTCTAGTATAATAGTTTATTGTGAGCAAACCTCACTTACCCCTTGCAAAGACTAGGGGTCATTAGACCAAAAGGAGGAACATATCAATGGCTAAATACGAAATTCTTTATATCATTCGTCCAAACATTGAAGAAGAAGCGAAAAACGCTTTGGTAGCACGTTTTGACTCTATCTTGACTGACAACGGTGCAACTGTTGTTGAATCAAAATCATGGGAAAAACGTCGTCTTGCATACGAAATCCAAGATTTCCGTGAAGGACTTTACCACATCGTTAACGTTGAAGCAAACGACGACGCAGCTCTTAAAGAGTTTGACCGTCTTTCAAAAATCAACGCTGACATTCTTCGTCACATGATCGTCAAACTTGACGCGTAAGAAGGTAAATTATGATTAACAATGTTGTACTTGTAGGGCGTATGACACGTGACGCTGAGTTACGTTATACCCCATCAAATGTAGCAGTTGCGACTTTTACTCTTGCAGTAAACCGTACATTTAAGAGTCAAAATGGCGAACGTGAGGCTGATTTCATCAATGTCGTTATGTGGCGCCAACAGGCTGAAAATCTTGCTAACTGGGCTAAGAAAGGCTCTCTTATCGGGATCACAGGCCGTATCCAGACTCGTAGTTACGATAACCAGCAAGGACAACGTGTCTACGTAACAGAAGTCGTGGCTGAGAATTTCCAAATGTTGGAAAGCCGCGGAGTGCGTGAAGGACATACAGGTGGAGCTTATTCTGCACCAACTGCTGGTCAATCAGCACCTGCAAATCCAGTACCAGACTTTTCACGTTCTGAAAATCCCTTTGGAGCAACCAATCCATTGGACATTTCAGATGATGATTTACCATTCTAATGGACAATTAATACTATAAAGGAGAAAAAACATGGCTCAACAACGTCGTGGCGGATTCAAACGCCGTAAAAAAGTTGATTACATCGCAGCAAACAAAATTGAATATGTTGATTACAAAGATACTGAGCTTCTTAGCCGTTTCGTTTCAGAACGTGGGAAAATCCTTCCTCGTCGTGTAACAGGAACTTCAGCTAAAAACCAACGTAAAGTAACAACAGCTATCAAACGCGCTCGCGTAATGGCTTTGATGCCTTTCGTAAACGAAGATTAAAGAAAAGACCCTTACGGGTCTTTTTTTCACGAGCATGGAAATAAGAAGGTGAGTTCGGTCTGAGTGGACCTCTTTTTCAGATTTTTATGGGACTTTGTTAGAAAGGTTTCCTGTTAACATAGTAAGATTCTTTTGTCTTACTAGATTTTTTCTTTTAATCTTTATTATCGTGCTATAATGGTAGGAGAAAGCTATAAAGGAGCAGCTTATGAAGACGACATGTTCAATTAGAAAAATGCAAGAATCTGACATACAAGAACTATCTCGAGGATTTATCAGCCAAGGTTGGCCAAGTAGAGAGGAGATTTTAACTCGATACTTTAAGGAGCAAGAAAGTGGGGAGAGAGAAGTCTTAGTTGCAGAGGTTGAGGGTGCTTTAGCGGGTTATATCACAATTTTGTCCTGCGCTAAGCAGGGGCCTTTTGCAGAAATCTATCCAGAACTCTCAGATTTTAATGTCTTTGAACCTTTTCAAAATCAAGGTATTGGAAATCTCTTGCTGGAAGAAGCAGAAAAACAAGTTAGGCTCATATCGGATAAGGTGACCCTTGGTGTTGGGCTCCATTCAGGGTATGGACCTGCCCAGAGATTGTACATCAAACGAGGCTATATTCCAGATGGGACGGGTGTTTGGTATCAGAACCATCAACCGGCCATGAATGCGGTTTGTGAAGATATCGGAGAATTGGTCTTGTATCTGTCGAAAAATTTGTTTTAAGACAGATTTTATAAGGTTTAAATTTTAAATATAGTAAACAACAATCACAGTCCCTTTTTCATTCGAAAAAGGAATTTTTTTGTTTGAAATTGTTTGATTTATTCCTCAAAGTGGTAAAATATAATTGTTTGAATTATCAAGATAAAAATAAATATCAAAAAAAACATATAAGGTTTAGTTTTTTTAAATACGGATTCTTTTGAAAAGTCTTAAAATTTCCTAAAATAAGGCTTTTTAAAGGTTGTAAATAATATTGTTACAAAAAGGTTACAAATTGTTAAAATTAAATTAAATGCAATAATATAATTTGGAAAAAATTTGACATATAAATTAATTGACGGTAAAATAATTAAGATAATCAAATTAATTGATTTGCGCAATAATTCGATATAAAGATTAATCTGATGTGTCAAATTTTATTATAGTAGAAGGATAGCGTAATGAAGAAACTGAAAGTGATGGTTGTTTTTGGAACACGACCAGAAGCTATTAAAATGGCCCCTTTAGTGTTAGAATTGCAAAAACATAGTGACAGCATTGAGACGATCACAGTTGTGACAGCTCAGCACCGTCAAATGCTTGATCAAGTTCTTGAAACGTTTAGCATCGAGCCACATTATGACCTGGATATTATGGGGAAAAATCAATCCCTCTTAGACATTACTGGAAAAATTTTAGAAAAGTTTGATCCAGTTGTTAAGCAAGAACTTCCAGATATAATTCTTGTTCATGGAGATACAACAACAACTTTTGCAGCAAGTTTAGTTGCTTTCTATAATCAGGTACGAATCGGCCACGTTGAAGCTGGCCTAAGGACATTTGATAAGTATTCTCCTTTCCCAGAAGAAATGAATCGTCAGATGACTGATAACCTAGCGGATCTCTATTTTGCTCCAACTAGTGAGAGTAAAGAAAATCTCCTCAAGGAAAATCACCCTGAGTCTGCTATTGTCATTACGGGAAATACAGCCATTGATGCCTTGAAACTAACCGTTCAATCGGATTACTATCATGAAGTTTTAGATCAATTGGATCCAGATAAGAAACTTGTATTAGTAACCATGCATCGTCGTGAGAATCAAGGTCAACCAATGAGAAATGTCTTTGCAGCTTTACGTGAGATGGTCGATCTTCATCAGGAAATTGAAGTTGTTTATCCTGTTCACCTTAGCCCTGCTGTGCAAGAAGCAGCAAACGATATCTTAGCTGGTCACGATCGTATTCACTTGATTGAGCCTTTAGATGTACTTGATTTTCATAATTTGGCTTCAAGAAGCTATTTTATCATGACTGACTCTGGAGGTGTTCAGGAAGAGGCGCCTTCTCTCGGCAAACCTGTCCTTGTCCTTCGTGACACAACGGAACGTCCAGAAGGTGTTCGTGCAGGAACCTTGAAGCTAGTTGGTACGGATCCAGTACGTGTGAAAGAAGCGATGGCAGCACTCTTAACAGATGAAACTCTTTATAGACAAATGTCTCAGGCACCAAATCCTTATGGAGATGGAAGAGCCTCTGAACGAATCGTACAATCCATTCAACAGTACTTTGGGGCAGCGACTTCTGTATCGGAATTCAAAGGGGGGAAATAAGATAAAATGAAAAATTGGAGTCAATTTAAAAACTGGCTTATGGCTTTGCTTGCTTGTGAGGTCATTCTTTTGGTGCTTTGTTTTTTGTATGCTCGAGCAATCATTTTAGAACAAATCTTTTTTTTAGCTTTAGCCTTGTTTGCAGTGTTGGTATTATCTGACCTTTTGCTTACTTGGACCCTTATCTTAGCATTTGGTTTTGGACTTATCGTTTTGGTTGCGGGTGTGGTTTATATCCCGATCATTCAACTGGTCTTTTTATTAATCAGTTTTCCTCTTTTGATTGGGATTCTACTTAAGGTTCGTTATTATTTCTTCAAGGTGGCCTCAAAGGTACAAGAACAGGAAGACGAAGCGCGAGCAGATTACCAAGCGATGGTCACTGAACAAAGTGATGTTACGGTTCAATCTCTATTGATTCATTGGGCACATGAAGATTTGTTCTTCCAGATTAAACCGAAAGAACATAACCAGATGCTCAGTAGCATTCAAGAGGTAATTGCTCAGGAATTGAGCTACAATGATAAACTCTATTACGTTTCGGATGGTAATTTTCTCGTTCTATCCAGTAAAAGCCAACATTCTTTGAAGGAACTTTATTTGAATGGTTTGCAGGAGAAACTGAGCAGTTTAGTTTTTCATGGAGAAGATGGCAATCAAGGAATTCAGTTCCAAACAGGCTATTTGGTGATTAACTCTGATAATAAAGATAAATACCAAGACTACGCGGATGTCGCCAGTCATCTCAAACGTCAACTAGAGACAGATGTAATTGTGGAATATTAGGAGGGGAACATGACTTTAACCGAACTATTTTTTGGTATTGCTTTGGGACTCAGTCTCGCCTTTGGCATTTGTTTTATCATACTATTTATTGCATACAATATTCTTTACCATCGAGTAAACAAAAATTTTAAGGCGGTGAATCATGATTAGTCAAATGTTAATGATTTTTACCTTGCTTACAATTTGGATTTCTCTAGCATGGGGCTTGGTAATTCTCTTTTCGGCAGTACACTTTTGGTTTAAACACAGTGATTTTCGTGTAGACACTTCGCCTCTACCTTATTATCCTAAGGTAACGATTGTTGTTCCTGCCCATAATGAGGATGTGGTTATTGCCCAAACGGCAAAAGCTATCTTGGATATGAACTATCCTCACGACCGTGTGGAGTTGCTCTTGTTTGCGGATAACTGTTCGGATAACACCTATGCAGAATGTTTGTCTGTACAAGCCATGCCTGAATATGCAGGAAGAAATCTAACCATTATCGACCGTACTGGTACGGGAGGAAAAGCGGGCGTTCTAAACGATGCTTTGGAGATGGCAACAGGCGAATACATCTGTGTTTATGATGCAGATGCCATGCCTGAAAAAAATGCTCTTTATTTCCTTGTCAAAGAAGTTATGAAGGATCCAGAACGTCATGTGGCATCTTTTGGCCGCAACAAGACTCGAAACGCCAACCAAAATTTCTTGACTCGTTGTATCAACCAAGAGATCGTTGTTACTCAGCGCGTGCACCACGTTGGGATGTGGCATCTCTTTAAAATTGGGCGTATCCCAGGAACCAACTTTATCATTCAAACCGACTTTGTAAAGAGTATCGGTGGTTGGAAAAATGGTGCCTTAACTGAGGATACCGATATTTCCTTCAAAATCATGCAGAGTGGTAAATTGATTGCCCTTGCCTATAATTCAGAGGCTTTCCAACAAGAACCTGAGACCTTAAAGAGTTACTATATGCAGCGGAAACGTTGGGCTAAAGGAAACTACGAAGTTGTTCTCTCAAACTTTAAGCATTTATTTGACAGAGCAAACTGGCGTGTCAAACTAGAGGTCTTTAACTATTCATGTGTCTTCTTTTGGTTTAACTTTGCCATTGTCCTATCGGATTTGATTTTCCTAGCGAATGTGCTAGCGATCTGCCTTAATCTTTTCTTCCCAGATGTCAGGGTTCCGTTCGCTTTTGATGCGGACAATATCTACATCGCCCAGCTTATGCTCTTCAACTGGATACTCATGATTGGTCTTTATTTGATGCAAATTATGACAGCATTGGCAAGTCAGTTTGGACAAGCGACGACTAAACAAATCTGGTTGGCTTTGGCTGCCTATTTCACTTATGCACAGATGTTTATCGTTGTTTCCATTGATTCCATTTCTTCAATCGTGCTGGATAAAGTACTCCGACGAAAAGAAACCAAGTGGGTTAAAACCAAACGATTTGCAGGATAGGAGGTTCTATGAAAACGAATAAATTAAAATATGTCTGGTTTGTGCTCATCCTTTCTATCTTTTGTTTAGCCTTGTTTTTAGCAAGAGGAAGGACTAAAATTGAGATGCGTAATCGAATTTACAGCCAATGGAGCCAACAGTTTCTCGTTACAAAAGGCGATCAGTCTTATGTTCGTACGACGAGTGATTCGGAGGGAACAACAGTTCTATCTGAAGCCCAAAGTTACGGCATGCTCATAACGGTTTTAGCAGCCCAAAAAGGGCAAGCAAGTCAAGCAGATTATGAGAGTCTTTATCGCTATTATCAAAATCATCGTATTGAGGGAACGCAGTTGATGTCTTGGAAGCAAGTGATCAAAAATGATAGCGAAACGGTCGAGAAACAAAATGCAACTGATGGAGATCTCTATATCGCTTATTCTTTAATTGAAGCTGCCAAACAGTGGCCAGATAAGGCGCAGGAATACCAAGAGCAAGCTAAAAAAATCTTGGATGATATCCTTAAGTACAACTACAATGAAGAGACAGGTGTTTTAACAGTAGGAAACTGGGCAAACAAGGATTCTGATTATTATTACTTGATGCGGACATCTGATACTCTTCCTCACTATTTCCAGTCTTTCTATGACCTGACTGGAAACAAACAGTGGTTAGATGTTAAGGATAAGATGCTTGGGCAATTGGAGCAAATCAGTTCTCATTCTGATACGGGTCTCTTGCCAGACTTTATCTGGGCTGAGAAGTCAGGGGCACGTCTTGTTGATGCCAACACTATCGAATCTCAATACGATGGGGCGTACTCTTATAACGCTTGCCGTTTGCCTTATCACTTGTCACAGAGCCAGGATGAAAGAAGCCAAAAACTCGTTCAAAAGATGATGGATTTCTTTATGAAAGAGCAACGCATTTATGCTGGCTATGACTTGAATGGAACGGCCCTCAATCAATACCAGGCAGGTAGTTTCTTGGCACCGATTACCTACGCGTCTGACAAGGGAGAAGGCTATCTGAAACTTCTTCAGCAAAATAAATACATTTTCACACAAGATTTACCTTCGGACAACTACTATGATGCAACGATGATTACCATGATTGCTCTAGAGATGTTCTAGGATGAAAAGAGAGGGCTAGTTTTTCTGGCTCTCTTTTTGATAGGATTTTCATCTTTTTTCATAAAGGGAATTTCATCAGCTTTATGGTATAATGGAAAGAGTGATGGAAAAGAGGTAGAGAGATGGATGCGAAATTAAAATACAAGGCAAAAAAGATTAAAATCGTCTTTTTTGATATTGATGATACCTTGCGTACGTCAAAGACAGGTTTTATTCCAGCTACAATTCCCACTGTCTTTAAACAGTTACGTGAAAAAGGAATTTTAACAGGAATTGCCTCTGGTCGTGGTATTTTCGGTGTCGTTCCAGAGATTCGAGAGCTCAAACCTGACTTTTTTGTAACCCTAAATGGGGCCTATATAGAAGATAAAAAAGGTCAGGTCATTTATCAACATCAGATTGACAAGTCAGATGTTGAGGAGTACATTTCTTGGACGAAGGAAGAGGGAATTGAGTATGGTTTAGTTGGAAGTCATTCTGCTAAACTCTCCACGCGAACAGAACTGATCAGTGAGGCTATTGACCCGATTTATCCGAACCTGGGTGTGGATTCTGACTTTCATGAAAAAGCAGATATATACCAGATGTGGACCTTTGAGGATAAGGGGGATGACTTGCACCTACCAGATAGTCTCTCAGGTAAACTTCGCATGGTGCGTTGGCATGAACATTCATCTGATATCGTGCCTATTTCAGGATCCAAAGCCACAGGTGTAGCCACGGTGGTGGACCATTTAGGCTTGAAACCAGAGAATGTTATGGTCTTTGGGGATGGTCTCAATGACTTGGAACTCTTTGATTATGCTGGAATCAGTATTGCTATGGGTGTTTCCCATGATAAAATCAAAGAAAAAGCAGATTATATTACAAAAACAGTAGAAGAAGATGGCATTTTTGATGCCTTAGAAGGATTTGGTATGGTAGAAAAAGAATTGCATTTCCCACAAGTAGACATTGAAACAGTAGAAGGTCCTCTTGCGACCATTAAGACCAATCACGGAGACTTGCGTATCAAGCTCTTCCCTGAACATGCTCCTAAAACAGTGGCCAACTTTGTTGCTCTGTCAAAAGACGGTTACTATGATGGTGTGATTTTCCATCGTATTATCAAGGACTTTATGATCCAAGGTGGAGACCCAACTGGTACTGGTATGGGTGGTGAGTCAATCTATGGTGACTCTTTTGAAGATGAATTTTCTGAAGAACTTTATAATATCCGTGGAGCCCTTTCTATGGCCAATGCGGGTCCAAATACCAATGGTAGCCAGTTCTTTATCGTGCAAAACCAACATTTGCCATATTCTAAGAAAGAGATTGCGCGTGGTGGCTGGCCTGAACCAATCGCTGAGATCTATGCAGAACAAGGTGGAACTCCTCACCTTGACCG
The DNA here is from genome assembly GCF_002096495.1 of Streptococcus oralis subsp. oralis. Classification (GTDB taxonomy): domain Bacteria; phylum Bacillota; class Bacilli; order Lactobacillales; family Streptococcaceae; genus Streptococcus; species Streptococcus oralis_CU. The sequence continues at coordinate 231,021 of NZ_NCUO01000010.1, forward strand.
CCGCCATACTGTTTTTGGGCAATTGGTAGACGCAGAATCGTTTGCGGTCTTGGATGCCATTGCAGCTGTTGAGACTGGTGCAATGGATAAACCAGTTGAAGATGTAGTAATTGAAACGATTGAAATTGAGGACTAGAATGAAAATTGGTGATAAGCTAACTGGGCGTATTACAGGAATTCAGCCCTATGGTGCCTTTGTTGAGTTAGAGACAGGGGTGACAGGGCTGATTCACATCTCGGAGATTCGGACGGGATTTATTGAAAATATCTATGACATTTTAAAAATTGGCGATGAAGTCCAAGTTCAGGTGGTGGATTTTGACGAATACACTGGGAAGGCTAGTCTTTCTATCCGTACTTTGGAAGAGGAAAAACATCAATTGCCAAGACGGAGACGTTTTTCAAATGATCGGATCAAGCACGGTTTTGCACCACTTGGACGAATGATGCCTGTTTGGACGCGTGAAGCATTGGAGCATTTAAAGAAGAAGCCATAAATACGACTATCTAAATTATTTGTGCTATTAACATAATTTGATATAATAAAAGTATGAAAGAAGAACAATTATTAAAACCAGGAGAGCGAATCAATCAGCTCATTTCGACAGATATCAAAATCATCCAAAATAGAGAGGTGTTTAGCTATTCGGTGGATAGTGTTCTTTTATCACGCTTTCCTCGCTTCCCTAAACGGGGTTTAATTGTGGACTTTTGTGCTGGAAATGGTGCAGTGGGACTTTTTGCTAGTTCACGTACTCAGGCGCGGATAATATCTGTAGAGATTCAGGAGCGCTTGGCGGATATGGCAGAGCGTTCGGTTCAGTTGAATGGCTTGGAAGAGCAGATGCAGGTCATCTGTGATGATTTGAAAAATATGCCTGCCCACATTCAGGGAAGTAAGGTGGATATGATTTTGTGCAATCCGCCTTATTTTAAGGTGGATCCGCATTCCAATCTGAACGAGAGTGAACATTACCTTCTGGCCAGACACGAAATTACGACTAACCTAAAAGAAATTTGCCGTAGTGCTCAGAGTATTCTCAAGTCTAATGGCCGTTTGGCCATGGTTCATCGTCCAGATCGGCTCTTGGATATCTTAGACATGCTTCAACGCCATAATTTAGCACCCAAGCGCCTGCAATTTGTCTATCCTAAACGTGAGAAGGAGGCTAATATGCTCTTAATCGAAGCTATCAAGGATGGATCGACCAGTGGCTTTAAGGTCTTGCCACCACTCATCGTTCACAATGATGATGGTTCTTATACACCAGAAATTCAAGAGATTTACTATGGATCATAAGGCCTATATGTATGTGGTGGAGTGTCGCGACGGTTCTTACTATACGGGCTATACAACGGATGTGAAGAGGCGCCTTGCCGTTCATAATAGTGGTAAGGGAGCCAAGTATACCCGAGCTCGCTTGCCAGTCAAACTCATCTATGTAGAGGGTTTTGCCAGTAAGGAAGAAGCCATGTCTGCCGAGGCTCTCCTCAAACGAAAGAAACGTCCTCAGAAAGAACGATTTTTATCTGAAAATCAAGAGAAAAATCTAGTCAACCATATTGATGTCTAAGGAGGAGTCTTTTGGCTCCTCTTACTTTTGTCAAAAGAGGAAAAAAGTGCTACAATAAGATGAATAAATTTAAAGAGGTATTATCATGTCTAAGATTCTAGTATTTGGTCACCAAAATCCAGACTCAGATGCCATCGGGTCATCTGTAGCCTTTGCTTACCTTGCAAAAGAGGCTTATGGATTGGACACAGAAGCAGTAGCACTTGGAACTCCTAATGAAGAAACAGCCTTCGTTTTGAACTATTTTGGTGTAGAAGCACCACGCGTCATCACATCTGCTAAAGCAGAAGGTGCAGAGCAAGTCATCTTGACTGACCACAATGAATTCCAACAGTCAGTGTCAGATATCGCTGAAGTAGAAGTTTACGGAGTTGTGGATCACCACCGTGTGGCTAATTTTGAAACTGCCAGCCCACTTTACATGCGTTTGGAACCAGTTGGATCAGCGTCTTCTATCGTTTATCGCATGTTCAAAGAGCATGGTGTAGCTGTTCCTAAAGAAATCGCAGGTTTGATGCTTTCAGGTTTGATTTCAGATACTCTTCTTTTGAAATCTCCAACAACTCACCCATCTGATAAAGTCATTGCGCCTGAATTGGCTGAATTAGCAGGCGTCAACTTGGAAGAGTACGGTCTTGCTATGTTGAAAGCTGGTACAAACTTGGCTAGTAAATCTGCTGAAGAATTGATTGATATCGATGCTAAGACCTTTGAACTCAATGGAAATAAGGTTCGTGTTGCCCAAGTCAATACTGTTGATATTGCTGAAGTCTTGGAACGCCAAGCTGAAATCGAAGCAGCAATGCAAGCGGCTAATGCAGCAAACGGCTACTCAGACTTTGTCTTGATGATTACAGACATCGTCAACTCAAACTCAGAAATTTTGGCTCTTGGATCAAACATGGACAAGGTGGAAGCTGCCTTCAACTTCAAACTTGAAAACAACCACGCTTTCCTTCCAGGTGCTGTTTCACGTAAGAAACAAGTGGTGCCTCAGTTGACTGAAAGCTTTAATGGGTAATTCTTAATGAATATTTGGAACTGTTAATTTGACTATTTATAGAAGGTGATAGCATGATGCGATTGATTGAAGGACTGCGCTTTTTGGTTGAGGTTGTGGCAATCCTTGGTCTTTTCTCCGTGTCTGTGATACAAATTTCTTGGCTGGAAAAATTCCTATTTTTTCTTCTAGCAGTTCTATTAATCTTATTTTGGGCGCGATATATGGCACCAAAATCTCCACATGCTTTTAAAAAATGGCATCGCCTCGTTGCTGAGACATCGATTTTTATTTTAGTTAGTGGTAGTTTTTGGCATTTGTATGGATTGCAAATAGGAATCCTATACTTAGCTCTGTCTTTTGGAAGTTTGGGTCTGCTTTATTATTTTCAGCTAGAGTGATTCTTATAATATATTTAATGAATTATTTAAATGGTAATTATTTGACTGGAGATTGACACGAGAAAACAGTGTTTTCCATATAGCTAAAGGGGTTTCGGCTCCTTTTTTTCTAGGAGAGAAAGATGTTAGAAAATGGTGATTTGATTTTTGTGAAGGACCTTTCAGATATGGGGCAGGCCATCCTGGCTTCTACCGGTAACTATAGTCATGTAGCCATTTTTTTGGACGGTTTCATCTACCATGCTAGTGGGCAAGCTGGTGTCATTTGTCAAGAACCAGCTGATTTTTTTGAACCAACTCATCTCTACGATCTTTATGTCTATCCAGAGCTGGAAGCTGACTTGGTAAAGGAGAGAGCTAGCAAACATTTGGGTGCACCCTATAATGCCTCTTTTTATCCGGATGGGAATGGCTTTTATTGCTCCCAGTATATCGCTGAAATCCTACCGATTTTTGAAACTATTCCCATGAAATTTGGTGATGGGGAGCAGGAGATTAGTGATTTTTGGAGGGAATATTACAGGAAACTCAAATTTCCTGTGCCTCTGAATCAGCCAGGGACCAATCCTAGTCAACTAGCAGCATCCCCTCTTTTAGAATGTAAAGAAAGGAATCTTCATGATTCAGATTTTTAATCCCTCTCGTTTGACTCGGCAGCCATTTTTTATAGATTTGGTGGACTATCTGGACCAGCATGACGATGTGATCCTTCGAGAAATCAAGGCCCAGTTTCCAGATGTAGCAGTTGATAAACTCATGGAAGAGTATATTAAGGCCGGTTTGATCCGAAGGGACAACAAACGCTATTTTCTCAATCTCTCTTTTCTAGAATCGATAGACAATCTAACCCTTGACCAAGAAATTTTTATCAGAGAGGACAGTCCAGTTTATCATGCTCTGTTAGAGAAGACTTTTGAGACAGAATTGCGCAATCAAACCAATGCTGCCATTTTAGTCGAATCTACAGATTTTGCTAGAGAAAAGATGACCCTGTCTAATTATTTCTACAAGGTCAAGAATCAATATCCTTTGACAGAAAAGCAGCAGGAACTCTATGCCATTTTGGGAGATGTCAATCCTGAGTATGCCCTCAAGTATATGACGACCTTTTTACTGAAGTTTCTCAAAAAAGACCAGCTGATACAGAAACGCCGTGATATCTTCGTTGAGAGTCTAGTCGTCTTGGGCTATGTTGTGCAAAACGAAGAAGGGAAGTATGAGTTGGCTGTTGACTTTGACAAGGAACGATTGACTTTCTATTTACCTTAATTGCTTCATTTTGAGCAGATTGTTTGACTTTACTAAAGAATAAGCATAAACTGAATGTAAGCGATAACGATTATCGTATTAAAAGCAAAGGAGACAGAGCTATGTCACTTGAAAATAAATTGGATCAAGCAACTGGTGCTATCAAAGAAGGATTTGGTAAAGTTACTGGCGATAGCAAGACAGAAGCAGAAGGTACTGTAGAAAAAACAGTTGCCAAAGCAAAAGAAGTTGTTGAAGATGCTAAAGGCGCTGTAGAAGGTGCCGTTGAAGGTCTTAAAAATTCATTTAAGAAAGAAGATTAAAAAAATCAAGGGAATGTTTCCCTTGATTTTTTTATAGATAACGTTCTGCGATAGCTGCGTCTCCGGGATAGTCTTCTTTCACTCCATTGACGATCTGGTAGCAATCAGCTCCCTTACCAGCAATAATCACGGCATCGAGTTCTTGATTTGTGATGGCCATGGCCGCCTTGATGGCTTGTTCACGATCGGCAATCTTTTCAACAGGATGACTGATATAGCTGCTGATTTCTTCAGCAATGGCCATTGGATCTTCATAGTTGGGGTCATCAGCAGTCAGAAAGACTTGAATCTCAGGATGTTGATTGAGAAGGAGTCCAAAGTCTTTGCGACGACTCTCACCCTTGTTTCCAGTCGAACCGAGAACCAGAGCGATTTTTCCAGTTTGATGGGTTTCAACCACATTGATGAGTTTCTTCAGACTGTCCCCGTTGTGGGCGTAGTCGATGAAGACCTTGGCTCCATTTTTCTGTGTGAGGACTTCCATACGTCCAGGGACCCGGGTTGCAGCGATCCCTTTTTTGATGTCCTCCAAACTAGCACCTAGACGAAGGCAGGCAAGTCCTGCAGCGACTGCATTTTCTTGATTGAAGTGACCGATGAGTTGGATATCATAATCACCAGCGAGTTTACCTGTAGCTGAAAAGCTAAAGGCTTTGGAGTTCTCGATTTGGTTACTTGACTGGCTACCATAGAAGTCATGTTCTTGATGTTCCACTTGTTCTTTCAAGACAGAAAAGTGGTCCATGTCGCTGTTAATGACAACTGCTCGGCTATTTTTCATCAAGAGACGTTTGTGGTAGAAGTAATCTTCAAAGCTAGGATGCTCAATCGGACCGATATGGTCAGGAGTGATGTTAAGAAAGACACCTACATCAAAGGTCAGACCATAGACTCGATGAACAAGATAGGCTTGGCTAGAGACTTCCATTACAAGATGGGTTCTTCCGTTCTTAACAGCCTGAGCCATCATGTCGAAAAGATCGATATTTTCAGGTGTTGAGAAGGAAGATTTAAAGAAGGTCTCACCATCCAGAGTTGTGTTCATAGTTGACAAGAGAGCTGTTGGGTAGCGTTGAGATAGGATGTGGTAAGCAAAGTAAGCAGCTGTCGTCTTTCCTTTTGTCCCTGTGAAAGCGAGAATTTTGAGTTTTTCTTGTGGATTGCCATAAAATTCCATAGCAATCAAACTCATGGCTTTTTTGATATCGTTCACAATGATGACGGGGATACCGACTTCGTAGTCCTTTTCTGCGACATACCAAGCTAATCCTTGCGTTATAGCGGATAGGAGGTATTCTTTTTTAAAGGCAGCGCCTTTGGCAAAAAAAAGAGTTCCTTCTTTTACTTTTCTGCTGTCGTAACTGATACTATCAAAAATAAGTTCACTGCAGTTGTAGTGGTAATGTCCTTGGTCAATAATCTCACGAAAAAGGCCATCTTTCTTTAAAATATCTAATACGGTTTCAATCTTAATCATACTTTCTATTATAAACTTCAAGCCCGAATTTTACAAGTAACAAGGAAAAGTTTATAATGGAAGATAAGGAACTTTTCCTAGTTATCAAAATTGAATGAGGAAGCTATGTCTAACGAAAACAATCACCAGCAAGCCCAGATGTTGCGAGGGACTGCTTGGCTAACAGCTAGTAACTTTATTAGTCGCCTCCTTGGTGCTATCTATATTATTCCCTGGTATATCTGGATGGGGACTTATGCCGCTAAGGCGAATGGACTCTTTACTATGGGATACAATATTTATGCTTGGTTCTTGCTGATTTCAACAGCAGGTATACCTGTTGCGGTTGCCAAACAAGTAGCTAAGTACAATACCATGCGAGAAGAAGAGCATAGCTTTGCCTTGATTCGGAGTTTCCTAAGCTTTATGACGGGCTTGGGCTTAGTCTTTGCTTTGGTCTTGTATCTCTTTTCTCCCTGGTTAGCAGATTTGTCAGGTGTGGGGAAAGACCTGATTCCCATCATGCAGAGCTTAGCTTGGGCAGTCTTGATTTTCCCATCTATGAGTGTCATCCGAGGATTCTTCCAAGGGATGAATAACCTGAAACCCTATGCTATGAGTCAAATCGCCGAGCAGGTGATTCGTGTCATCTGGATGTTGATGGCAACCTTCTTCATTATGAAGATGGGTTCTGGTGACTACCTATCAGCCGTTACCCAATCGACCTTTGCGGCCTTTGTGGGGATGGTAGCAAGTTTTGCAGTTTTGATCTACTTCCTTGTCCAAGAAGGTTTGCTCAAAAGAGTCTTTGAAACACGGGATAAAATCAATAGTAAGCGACTCTTAGTCGATACCATCAAGGAAGCCATTCCCTTTATCCTGACAGGATCAGCCATCCAGCTCTTCCAGATTTTAGACCAGATGACCTTTATCAATAGTATGAAGTGGTTTACCAACTACAGCAATGAAGACTTGGTTGTCATGTTTTCTTATTTCTCTGCCAATCCTAATAAAATTACCATGATTTTAATCTCTGTGGGAGTTTCGATTGGGAGTGTCGGCTTGCCGCTGTTGACTGAAAACTATGTGAAAGGTGACTTGCCAGCGGCGGCTCGCCTAGTCCAAGATAGCCTTACCATGCTCTTCTTATTTCTACTACCTGCAACGGTTGGAGTGGTCATGGTAGGGGAGCCTCTTTATACAGTCTTTTACGGTAAGCCAGATAGTCTGGCCATGGGCTTGTTTGTCTTTGCAGTTTTGCAGTCTACTATCCTAGGCTTGTATATGGTCTTGTCTCCTATGCTTCAGGCCATGTTCCGAAACCGCAAGGCAGTTCTTTACTTCATCTATGGTTCCATTGCCAAGATCGTCTTGCAATTGCCAACCATTGCTATTTTCCATAGCTACGGTCCCTTGATTTCAACGACTATCGGCTTGATTATTCCGAATGTCCTGATGTACCGAGACATCTGCCAGGTAACGGGTGCTCGTCGAAAGATTATCTTGAAGAGAACCATTTTGATTACCATCTTGACCCTCGTCATGTTTATCCTAGTTGGCTTCTTGCAGTGGCTACTCGGTTTTGTCTTCCAACCAAGTGGACGTTTCTGGAGTTTCCTTTATGTGGCTCTCATCGGAGGGCTTGGAGGAGGTCTTTATGGTTTGATGAGCCTACGGACACGACTCTTGGACAAGATAATCGGCAAAGCTCAAGCAGACCGACTACGTACACGATTGAAAATATCGTAAAAAGATTTATAAATAAAAGTAATGAATTTAACCTTTCTTTAACAGAAAGGTTTTTATACTACATTTTTCTTAAAAAAAGAGAACTTTTTCTAAAATCAAGAGCAAAAAATATGCTTTTTTAAGTTTTTCTTTAGAAATTACTTGACTAAATAAAACCAAAGCTGTATAATAAGACAAAACTTTTAAATAGGAGGTTCTGGAAATGAAAAAGTCTAAGGCCAAGTATCTGACACTTGCAAGTGTCGTGTTAAGCGCAGGTATCTTACTGAGCGCATGTGGAAATTCAAGTAGCGCTACTAAAACATACAACTATGTTTATTCGAGCGATCCATCTAGTTTGAACTATCTTGCAGAAAACCGTGCAACAACCAATGACATCGTGACCAATTTGGTGGATGGGTTGATGGAAAATGACCAATACGGTAACTATGTTCCATCATTGGCAGAGGATTGGACTGTTTCTCAGGACGGTTTGACCTATACTTACAAATTGCGTAAGGATGCAAAATGGTATACTTATGAGGGTGAAGAATACGCCCCTGTAACGGCCCAAGACTTTGTGACAGGTTTGAAATATGCTGCTGATAAAAAATCCGAAGCCTTGTACCTTGTTCAAGACTCTGTAGCAGGTTTGGATGACTATATCAACGGGAAAACAACTGACTTTTCAACTGTCGGTGTTAAGGCGATTGACGACCAAACAGTTCAGTACACTTTGACACGTCCAGAATCTTATTGGAATTCTAAAACAACTTCAACCATTCTCTTCCCTGTCAATGCAGATTTCTTAAAATCAAAAGGGGATGACTTTGGTAAGGTAGACCCTTCTAGTATTTTGTACAATGGACCTTTCTTGATGAAATCGTTTGTTTCAAAATCTGTTATCGAATTCAAGAAAAATCCTAACTACTGGGATGAAAAAAATGTCTTTGTGGATGATGTGAAATTGGCCTATTATGATGGTAGTGACCAAGATGCCCTAGCACGTAACTTTGTAGAAGGAGTATACAGCTATGCGCGTCTCTATCCAAATAGCTCAAGCTTTGAAGGCATTAAAGAGAAGAACAAGGATAACATCATCTATAGTATGCAAAATGCAACTTCTTATTACTTGAACTTCAACTTGGACAGAAAATCTTATAACTTCACGTCTAAGTCCTCTGATATCGAAAAGAAATCAACCCAAGAAGCAGTTCTGAATAAAAACTTCCGTCAAGCCTTCAACTATGCTTATAACCGTACAGCCTATGGAGCACAATCTCAAGGGGAGGACGGAGCAACAAAGATTATTCGTAACTTGGTTGTACCTCCAACATTTGTAAGTATCAACGGAAAAGACTTTGGCGATGTTGTTTCAGAAAAGATGGTCAAATATGGCCAAGAATGGCAAGGAATCAACTTTGCAGATGCACAAGATCCATACTACAATCCTGACAAGGCTAAAGCTAAATTTGCAGAAGCTAAGAAAGAATTGGAAGCTAAGGGTGTGCAATTCCCAATCCACTTGGATGTATCTGTAGACCAATCAGCTAAAAAAGGTGTACTTGAAGCAAGTTCTTTGAAACAATCCATCGAATCTGTTCTAGGAGCTGAGAATGTGGTTATCGATATCCAACAGCTATCAACAGATGACTTTGACAACTCTAGCTACCTAGCTCAAACTGCAGCTCAAAAAGACTTTGATATCTATAATGGCGGTTGGAGTGCGGACTACTTGGATCCATCAAGTTATCTTGATATCTTAAATGTCAATAACGGTGGTATGTTGCAAAACATTGGTCTAGAACCAGGTGAGGTCAATGACAAGGCTAAGGCAGTTGGTCTGGATACTTACACTCAAATGTTAGAAGAAGCGAACAAGGAGCAAGAACCAGCAAAACGTTATGAAAAATATGCTGAAATTCAAGCTTGGCTCGTTGATAGCGCCCTTGCAATTCCAAACGTTTCTCAGGGTGGAACACCGACCTTGAGAAAGACAGTTCCATTCTCATCACCATTCTCACAAGCTGGAAATAAGGGTGTCGAATCATACAAGTACCTCAAGTTGCAAGATAAGACTGTAACGGCTGATGAGTATGAGAAAGCGAAAGAAAAATGGCTAAAAGAAAAAGAAGAATCAAATAAAAAAGCCCAAGAAGAACTGGCAAAACACGTTAAATAACCAGTCTATTCAACAGGAAAAACGATAGTTTCTCAAGGAACTATCGTTTTTATATAGTTTGAAACTATAGCTAGCTCTTGAAAACAAGAAAATAAGTTAGTGAAAATAAGTGGTACAATAGTTACTATAGATTTGGAGGTATTGTATGAGCAAAGAACTACACATCAACACAATTTTGGCCCAGGCTGGGATCAAGTCGGATAAGGCGACAGGTGCCTTGGTGACACCGCTTCATTTTTCAACCACTTATCAGCATCCAGAGTTTGGCCAGTCTACTGGATTTGACTATACCCGTACTAAAAACCCAACTCGTAGTAAGGCGGAGGAGGTTTTGGCGGCTATTGAATCAGCGGACTATGCCCTAGCAACGAGCTCAGGTATGGCTGCGATTGTACTGGCCTTTAGTGTCTTTCCAGTAGGAAGTAAAGTCTTGGCAGTGCGAGACCTTTATGGTGGTTCTTTCCGTTGGTTCAACCAAATGGAGCAGGAAGGTCGTTTCCATTTTACCTATGCCAATACTGAAGCAGAGTTGATTACTGAGCTGGAAAATGATGTGGATGTTCTCTATATCGAAACGCCAACCAATCCCTTGATGTTGGAATTTGATATTGCCAAACTAGCCAAACTAGCTCATGCCAAGGGTGCCAAGGTAGTGGTGGACAATACCTTCTACAGTCCGATTTACCAACGTCCGATTGAAGATGGTGCGGATATCGTTCTTCATTCTGCCACCAAGTACTTAGCAGGGCACAATGATGTTTTAGCTGGGGTGGTTGTGACTAATAGTTTAGAACTATATGAACAACTGTTCTACAATCTCAATACGACTGGTGCGGTCTTGTCACCATTTGATAGTTATCAGTTGATTCGTGGTCTTAAAACTCTACCTCTTCGTATGGAGCGTTCTACAGCCAATGCCCAAGAAGTGGTTGCCTTTTTGAAGGATTCACCTGCTGTCAAGGAAGTGCTCTATACTGGACGTGGGGGTATGATTTCCTTTAAAGTAGTGGATGAAAAACGTATTCCTCATATTTTAAATAGCCTCAAGGTCTTCTCATTTGCAGAAAGTTTGGGTGGGGTAGAGAGTCTGATCACCTATCCGACGACGCAAACCCATGCGGATATTCCGGCAGAAGTGCGCCATTCCTATGGCTTAACAGATGACCTCTTGCGTTTATCCATTGGGATTGAAGATGCTAGAGATTTGATTGCGGACTTGCGCCAAGCTTTGGAAGGATAAGATAGATATGGGAAAATATGATTTTACAAGCCTGCCCAATCGTTTTGGGCACCATACCTATAAATGGAAAGAATCAGAAGCTGATCGCGAAGTTCTACCAGCCTGGATAGCAGATATGGACTTTGTGGTTTTGCCTGAGGTTCGACGAGCTGTACAAGCCTACGCAGATCAGTTGGTCTATGGCTATACTTATGCTAGTGATGCTTTGATTCAGTCGGTTCAGGACTGGGAAGCCACACAACATGGCTATCACTTTGATAAGGATGCCCTCGTCTTTATTGAGGGAGTGGTACCAGCTATTTCAACAGCCATTCAAGCCTTTACAAAAGAAGGAGAGGCTGTCCTGATTAACACACCGGTCTATCCACCCTTTGCACGCAGTGTCAAACTGAACAATCGCAGATTGATTACCAATTCTTTGGTGGAAAAGGATGGGCTGTTTGAGATTGACTTTGACCAGTTGGAGAATCAATTGGTAGAAGAGGATGTGAAGCTTTATATCCTTTGCAATCCCCACAATCCTGGTGGACGTGTTTGGGAAAAGGAAGTGTTAGAAAAGATTGGGCATCTCTGCCAAAAACATGGTGTTTTGTTGGTTTCAGATGAGATTCACCAAGATTTGGCTCTCTTTGGTCGCAAACACCAGTCATTCAATACCATTGATCCCGCTTTTAAAGACTTTGCCCTTATCTTGAGTAGTGCCACTAAGACCTTTAATATTGCTGGGACCAAGAATTCCTATGCAGTTATTGAAAATCCCAAGCTTCGTGTGGCTTTCCAAAAACGCCAGTTGGCCAATAACCAACATGAAATCTCAGGCTTGGGTTATTTGGCGACAGAAGCTGCCTACCGTTATGGTAAGGACTGGTTAGGAGAACTAAAAGAAGTTATCGAGGACCACATTAACTATGTAGTGGATATTTTGGGCAACGAAACCAAGATTAAGGTCATGAAACCACAAGGTACCTACTTGATCTGGCTTGATTTTTCAGTCTATGAGCTAACGGATGACCGCTTGCAAGAGCTTTTGAAGAATGAAGCCAAGGTTATCTTGAATCGAGGTTTGGACTTTGGAGAGGAGGGAACTCTTCATGCCCGCCTCAATGTGGCTATGCCGAAGTCAGTACTGGAAGAGGTTTGCCAACGCATCGTGACCACTTTTGCTACACTTTAAAAATCGAGCCTTCTAGGAGAAAAGTCTTCCTAGAAGGCTATTTTCGTAGGGGAAAATGTGGTATAATGAAAAGATAAGATAAAGGGGTAACTATGGCTAAATTGATTCCGGGAAAGTTGCGCATGGAGGGGGTTGCACTCTATGAAACAGGCAACATTGAGATAATCAAGGAAAAAGGGAATCGCCTCTATACTCGTGTGGCGGGAGAAGACTTGCGCTACAGTTTAGAGGATGATCTGGTTTTTTGTGCTTGCGATTTTTTCCAAAAAAGAAGTTACTGTGTTCACCTCGCAGCGCTCGAGCATTATCTGAAGAATGATGAAGAAGGCCAGGTGATTTTACAAGCCTTAGAAAAAGGACATGAAGAGCAAGAAGAGGTCGAAACCAAGGTTAGTTTTGGCGGTAGTTTTTTGGAGTGTATCCAACCTCAGAAGAGAGAGAAAATCTACACTTTGTCGTCTCAAGGCCAGGTGGAAGCTGGAACCAATCGCCTCCTTTGGACTCTCCGAATCGGTTTAGCTGATAGTCAAAAATATTATGTCATTCGTGACATCCCTCTCTTTTTGAAGGTCTTAGTCCATCGAAAGCCATATATGATTGGGAAGCACTATGAAAATGACTTGTCTTGGGATGCTTTTGATACAGCTAGTCAAGAAGTTCTTACTTTTTTATGTGGCTTAATTGAGGAGGGACTGAGTCAAGACCTCTTTTTCCCCAATCAAGGTCGTCACCTCTTTTTCCCTCTGACCTTTTTTGAGCAGGGAGTGGAGTTGCTGATGAACTTGGAAGATTTTCATTTCGAACATCAGATTACTAGTTATGAAAATCTTCTCTTTCATGATTTAGATCCAGATGCAGAGATTTTCTCTTTTTCCGTGCAGGAGTATCCCGATTATTTTGAGATGGAAATTTCTGAGACTGACCGAGTTAACGTATTCTATGGAGGGGCAGTTCTCTTTCGTAAGGGGAATCTTTATCTCTTAAACCCTAAACAAATCAGCCTCCTAAAGGAAATCAAAGAGCTCCCTCAGGAGGAAAGAGGGAGAAAATGCCTCCAGTTTGACAACAGTGATCGTGACCGTCTGGCCGCCTGCCTGCCTTTGTTTAGACAGCTAGGAACAGTTTCTGCTCCTGAGCGCTTACAAATACGATCCTTTTCACCAATCTTTTACTTTGATAGGGAGGATGACGGCCGCATCCGTTTGGATATCCAGTTTGACTATGGAGATGTTAAGGTGACTAGTCGTCAACAGCTGGAACAATTACCTTTTTCAAGCTATGCCGTCTTGGAAAATCAGCTATTTCAAGTCTGTTTAGGGGCTGGTTTTGAGGCTGATTTTCAGTCTTGGAGACAGGCTTTGAAGCCAGAGGCAGTTTATTCTTTCTTTCACCATACGATTCCAGCTTTTGAGAAATTAGGTCAGGTTTTCTTGTCTGATGAGATGAATCAGTTCTACAGCGTCCAAGCTCCTCAGGTTCAGATTGAGTCCAAGGGAGGACTGTTGGAAATTCAATTTGATTTCCAAGGGATTGCACAAGAAGAGATTGATCAAGCTCTTAAAGCCCTGACCAGCAATCAGGATTTCTATATCAGTTCTTCTGACCAAGTGTACTTTTTTGATGAGGAAACCAAGCAGATTCGTCAAAACTTGCAGGAACTGGGGGTTGAGCTAAAAGATGGTTCTTTCCAAGTGCGAAAATCCCTAACTTATAGCCTTTCTCAGCTTTTTGAAGGTCGGGACAGGATCTCCTTCTCGGAAGAATTTCAGCATTTAGCTCATGATTTGACTCATCCAGAGGATTTTCCTTTGGGAGATATACGGGTTCAGGCGAGTTTAAGAGACTACCAGGAAAAGGGTGTTCGTTGGCTCCAGATGCTTCATCACTATGGCTTTGGTGGCATCCTGGCAGATGATATGGGACTGGGAAAAACACTGCAAACCATCGCTTTTTTGACCAGTCAGGTGACCGAAGAAAGTCGGGTCTTGATTTTGGCTCCGTCAGGTTTGATCTACAATTGGGCAGATGAATTCAGGAAATTTGCCCCACAGTTGGATTTGGCTGTCGTTCATGGTTTGAAAGCGAACCGAGAAGCGATTCTTTCTGAAAATCACCAAATCTATGTGACTAGCTATGCCACCTTTCGTCAAGACAGCGAGCTTTATCAAGAGATGGCTTTTGATTTTCTCTTCTTAGATGAAGCTCAGGTTATGAAAAATGCCCAAACCAAGATTGCTCAGAGTTTGCGCCAGTTTGTGGTGCCAGCAGTTTTTGCTTTGTCAGGTACGCCTATCGAAAACCATTTGGGAGAGTTGTGGTCTATCTTTCAAATTGTGCTTCCAGGGCTCTTACCTAACAAGAAGGAGTTTATGAAATTACCGGCTGACCGGGTTGCGCAGTTTATCAAGCCCTTTGTCATGAGGCGTAAGAAAGAAGAAGTCCTTACAGAACTACCTGACCTGATCGAAGTCGTCTATAAAAATGAACTGGAAGATCAGCAGAAGGCTATCTATCTCGCCCAGTTGCAACAGATGCGAGACCGTCTAGCCCAAGTGACAGATCAAGAACTCCAAAGAAGTCGGGTAGAAATCTTATCTGGCCTCATGCGATTGCGCCAGATTTGCGATACGCCAGCTCTCTTTATGGACGATTACCAAGGAGCCAGTGGTAAACTCGATAGTCTCCGAGATTTATTGCTACAAGTGGCTGATGGTGGGCATCGGGTCTTGATTTTCTCCCAGTTCAAAGGAATGTTGGAAAAAATCGAGCAAGAACTCCCAGACTTGGGCTTGACCTCCTTCAAAATCACAGGTTCAACTCCTGCTCATGACAGACAGGAGATGACCAAGGCTTTTAACCAAGGGGAGAGAGATGCCTTTCTCATCTCCCTTAAGGCGGGTGGTGTTGGTCTCAATCTAACGGGAGCTGATACAGTTATTTTGGTTGACCTCTGGTGGAATCCGGCTGTCGAAGCCCAGGCTATCGGACGAGCCCACCGCATGGGGCAGGAGCAGATGGTCGAGGTCTATCGTTTGATTACCAAGGGAACCATTGAAGAAAAGATCCAAGAACTTCAAGAACAAAAGAAACATTTGGTTTCCCAAGTTTTAGATGGTACGGAGTCGCGTGCGAGTCTCAGTCTGGCAGAAATTCGTGAAATTTTGGGAATTTCTGAAGCCAGCACTTGAAAAATCAAGACAATACGCTATAATGAAGTGTTGAAAGGAAATACAAAATGAAACAAGATCGATTTCCATTGGTGTCAGATGATGAGATCATGCTGACCAAAATGCCAGTCATGGACTTGTACGATGAGTCAGACTTTATTAGCAATATCAAAGGCGATTACCGCGATAAGAACTATTTGGAATGGTCTCCTATCAATGAGGAAGAAACTGTAGTTTCTCCAGTGATTAACAAGGAGTCAAAGCCAAGACCAGAACCTAAAAAAGTTGAAAAAACGTATGCTGAATTGGCTCGAGAAGAGGCGCGTGCGGATTTGAAGAAGAAACGTTCAGCCAAGTATTTGACTCAGGATGTTAGTCATACCAGACGACACAATGGTTCAACACTTGTTCGTCAAGGAAACCAACCAACAGCACCATTTCAAAAGGAAAATCCTGGTGAGTTTGCCAAATTTAGTAAAAACTTGAGCCAGTCTCACTATATCTTAGCTGAGGAGGTTGGCCAAGTGGTGAATCCAACTCCAAAAACCCAAACGGAAAAAGCTAAAAAGAACAACTATGATTTTCTAAAGAAGAGTCAGATCTATAATAAAAAGAATAAGCAAACGGAACAGGAACGTCAGGTTGCCCAAGAGTTGAATCTGACAAGAATTACTGAGTAGGGGAGAAAAGCATGTCAAAAACATATCATTTTATTGGAATCAAGGGATCAGGGATGAGTGCCCTAGCCTTGATGTTGCACCAAATGGGACACAAGGTTCAAGGTTCAGACGTTGAAAAATACTACTTTACTCAACGTGGTCTAGAGCAGGCAGGGATTGCCATTCTTCCTTTTGATGAAAAGAACCTACAAGGTGATGTGGAGATTATCGCTGGGAATGCCTTCCGTCCAGATAACAACGTTGAAAT
This sequence comes from Streptococcus oralis subsp. oralis, assembly GCF_002096495.1. GTDB lineage: Bacteria > Bacillota > Bacilli > Lactobacillales > Streptococcaceae > Streptococcus > Streptococcus oralis_CU. The sequence continues at coordinate 247,441 of NZ_NCUO01000010.1, forward strand.
AGCCTATGCAGATCAAAATGGCATTAGCTACAAACGTTATCATGAATTCCTCGGTAGCTTTATGCGTGACTTTGTCAGCATGGGAGTGGCAGGAGCTCATGGAAAAACTTCAACAACAGGTATGCTGTCACACGTCTTGTCTCACATCACAGACACCAGCTTCTTGATTGGAGACGGGACAGGTCGTGGTTCAGCTAATGCCAAATATTTCGTCTTTGAATCAGACGAATACGAGCGTCACTTCATGCCTTATCACCCAGAATACTCTATCATCACCAACATTGACTTTGACCATCCAGACTACTTTACCAGTCTAGAGGATGTTTTCAATGCCTTTAACGACTATGCCAAACAAATTACCAAAGGTTTGTTTGTATACGGTGAAGATCCTGAGTTGCGTAAGATCACAGCCAATGCGCCAATCTATTACTATGGGTTTGAAGCTGAGGATAATGACTTTGTAGCTAGTGATCTCCTTCGTTCTACGACTGGATCAACCTTCACCGTTCACTTCCGTGGACAAGAATTGGGTCAATTCCACATTCCAACCTTTGGTCGACACAATATCATGAATGCGACAGCTGTTATTGGTCTTCTTTACACAGCAGGTTTTGATTTGAACTTGGTCCGTGAACACTTGAAAACTTTTGCTGGTGTTAAGCGTCGTTTCACTGAGAAAATCGTTAATGACACGGTAATCATCGATGACTTTGCCCACCATCCAACAGAAATCATTGCGACCTTGGATGCAGCTCGTCAAAAATACCCAAGCAAGGAAATCGTGGCAGTCTTCCAACCGCATACCTTTACAAGAACCATTGCCTTGTTGGACGAATTTGCCCATGCATTGAATCAAGCAGACGCCGTCTACCTAGCGCAAATCTATGGATCAGCTCGTGAAGTGGACCATGGTGATGTCAAAGTAGAAGACTTAGCCAATAAAATCAACAAGAAACACCAGGTTATCACTGTTGAAAATGTCTCTCCACTCCTAGACCATGACAATGCTGTTTACGTCTTTATGGGTGCAGGAGACATCCAAACCTATGAATATTCATTTGAACGTCTCTTGTCTAACTTGACAAGCAACGTCCAATAAGGAAAACAGATGGAAATTCCAATCACTATAAGGCAAGCTACCTTATCAGATTTAGAAGAAATGTTGGCGATTGAAGAAGCCAATCCTTCATCAGAAGAGTCACTTAGCCGCCAATCTTTAGAAGAGAGTATCCGCAAGACTGCGGATACCTTTCTTGTAGCTGGGGATGAAAATCAGCTCCTAGGCTATGTTTTGGGAGAAGCTCAGTCTATTCATTCCAAATGGATAGAAGTAAAATCATTGACTATTCATCCTGACCATTGGGGACAGGGTCTGGGAACTCTTCTTCTTGCAGCCTTGAAACAGGTGACAGTCGAACTAAATCACCAAGGTATTCTTTTGCAGAGTCCTGATGAACTACTATCATATTTTGAAATGAATGGATTTGTCGAGGAAGAAGTGCCAGAAGCCCTGTATGCAAGCTCTTCGGAATGGTATCTGATTTGGGAAAATCCCTTTTATCAGGAGGAAATATGAAAATCAGACAAGCAAGATTTTCGGATTTAGATCGGATTATAGAGATAGAGCTGGAGAATTTTTCACTGGAGGAAGCCATTCCTCGTTCGGTCTTTGAGGCCCATTTGCAGGAAATTCAGACCAGTTTTCTGGTAGCTGAAAAAGAGGGGCATATTCTTGGTTATATCGAAGGTCCAGTCGTCCCACACCGCCATCTACATGATCAGTCCTTTACAGAAGAAATAAAAGACTATAGCCATCAACCTGGAGGTTATATTTCTGTGACTTGCCTATCTATTGCCAAGGAAGCACAAGCTTTGGGAGTGGGGAAAAGACTATTAAGGGCTTTGAAAGAAGTCGCTTTAGAACATGAGCGAGAGGGCATTAATCTGACGTGTCATGATTACCTTATCGCCTATTATGAAAAGCACGGCTTTGTTAATGAAGGAATATCCCAGTCAAGCTTTGCTGGGGAAACATGGTATGATATGGTCTGGCAGCCTGAAAATCAATAAAACTAGCTAGGGAATGCCCTAGTTGGTTGCTTTTCTGCGACTTTTAAGATATAATATTATGGATTGTCAACAAGGAGGTAATGCTTTTGACTGAAAAATCAAGAGAAGAAGAAAAATTAAGCTTTAAAGAGCAGATTCTACGTGATTTAGAAAGAGTAAAAGAACAAGATAGAAGAGAGAAAGAAGTAGAGATTCCAAATCTGACGGCTTCATCATCTCAAGCTAGTTCAGCAACTCCTTCAGATCTTGAACCAGAAACATCAACAGAAGAGTTGATGGCTGATTCCCTGTCTGTTGTCGATAAAATCCTAAAGAATGCACCAAGTGTTCCTCCACTTTCAAGTGCTAGAACTGATGAAACAGATGACCAAGAAGAGAAAGAGATTAGACAGCCAATCATCGACAAGATTGAGGTTGTAGAATCTGAAGAACCTCTAGTAGAGCCGATTCATCTGGCTGAAGAACCTGTAGTGGAACCTGTTCAGCCTAAGGTAGAACCAGTTGAGCTTAAACCCGAAGAAAAAGAATTTAACGATACTCCGACTAAGATAGCGGTGACCTATAAGACGGAAGAAGCCGATGATTCAATTGCTCCTGAGAATGAGATTGAGGCGCCCGTTTCTACTGAGTCCTCAGACAGCTTAAGAGAGGGTTCTCGTCGTAGTCGTCGTCAAGGTGCAACATCAACTAAGAAAAAGAAAAAATCAAAATCCAAAGGATGCCTAGTAACAGTTCTAGTTCTCCTAGTACTCGTTGCAGGTGGTGGTTATTTTGGCTATGGTTACGTTCAAGATTCCTTGAAGCCTGTTGATGCGAGCTCTAAGGATTACGTAACGGTTCAAATCCCAGACGGTGCAAATGTTCAAGAAATTGGAAGCACCTTGGAAAAATCTGGTTTGGTTAAACATGGACTTATCTTTAGCCTTTATGCTAAATATTATAGCCATGCTAACTTGAAGTCAGGTTATTACAACTTGAAGAAGAGTATGAGTACGGATGAGTTGATTCAAGAATTGGAAAAAGGTGGGACTCCTGAAGCTCAGGCACCTGTTCTTGCAAACTTGACAATTCCAGAGGGCTATACATTAGAGCAAATCGCTCAAACAGTAGGACAACTTCAAGGTGAATTTAAAGAACCTCTTACTGCGGATGCTTTCTTGGCAAAAGCTCAAGATGAGACCTTTATCTCACAATTAGTAGCCAAGTATCCAAACCTACTTGGAAGTCTTCCAACAAAAGACAGTGGCGTTCGTTATCGTCTTGAAGGCTACCTTTTCCCGGCGACCTATACAATCAAAGACAGTACAACTGTTGAAAGTTTGATTGATGAGATGGTAGCTGCTATGGATAAGGCTATGTCACCATATTACGCTACGATCAAAGAAAAGAATCTGACAGTTAATGAATTGCTCAGCATTGCTTCTCTTGTCGAAAAAGAAGGTGCTAAAACCGAAGACCGCAAGATGATCGCAGGTGTCTTCTATAACCGCTTGAATGCTGGTATGCCACTTCAAAGTAATATCGCTATCCTATATGCTCAAGGAAAACTTGGTCAAAAGATTAGTTTAGCAGATGACGCTGGAATTGATACAACGATTGATTCACCATACAATGTTTACACACACCTTGGCCTCATGCCTGGACCGGTTGATAGCCCAAGTTCGGATGCGATTGAAGCAAGTGTAAATCAGACAAAGAGTGAGTACTTGTACTTTGTAGCAAATGTTGAAGACGGTAAAGTATACTTTGCGACAACAAAAGAAGAACATGATCAAAACGTTGCAGAGCATATCAATAGCAAGTTACCTCAAGCAAGTAGTTCAAACTAAAATTATGTGGTTTTCCACATAATTTTGTTTTAAAAAAGTAAATAGAAAAGAAAGTTAAAAAAATGGCAGAAAAAACTTACCCAATGACCCTTGAAGAAAAGGAAAAACTAGAAAAAGAATTAGAGGAGTTGAAACTCGTTCGACGCCCTGAAGTCGTAGAGCGTATCAAGATTGCTCGTTCCTATGGAGACCTTTCAGAAAATAGTGAGTATGAAGCAGCGAAAGATGAACAAGCTTTTGTTGAAGGACAAATTTCAAGTTTAGAAACAAAAATTCGTTATGCTGAAATTGTTAATAGCGATGCAGTTGCCCAAGATGAGGTAGCAATCGGTAAAACAGTAACAATCCAAGAAGTCGGTGAAGACGAAGAAGAGGTCTACATCATCGTCGGTTCTGCAGGTGCAGATGCTTTTGCTGGTAAAGTCTCAAATGAAAGTCCGATTGGCCGTGCTTTGATTGGCAAGAAGACTGGCGATACTGCAACGATTGAAACACCAGTTGGTAGCTATGATGTCAAAATCTTAAAGGTTGAGAAAACAGCCTAAATAGGATGAAAAAGGAGTAGTGAAGGCCTTGCCTTGCTCAACTCCTTTTTGGTTTTTTGGATAAATAGGAGACAATATGAGTGAAAATAAGAAGAAAAACAAAATGGAGCGTGGTTTAACCAATCGCCATGTTCAGGTGATGGCCATTGCGGGAACAATCGGAACAGGACTTTTCCTAGGTGCTGGTCGCTCTATCAGCCTTACAGGACCTTCTATCATCCTGATTTATATGATCACAGGAGCCTTTATGTTTTTGATGATGAGGGCTGTTGGAGAGATGCTGTATCAGGATCCAGAACAGCATACCTTTATCAACTTTATCACCCGTCATTTGGGTAAAGGCTGGGGATATTTCTCAGTTTGGTCTTATTGGCTGTCAGTTGTCTTTATCGGTATGGCAGAAATCACTGCCATCTCAGACTATGTCCGCTTCTGGTTCCCTACCTGGCCTAGCTGGCTGATTCAGCTTGTCTTTTTAACGATTTTGGCGTTGGTCAACCTGATTGCGGTTAAGCTCTTTGGAGAAGTCGAGTTTTGGTTTGCTATGGTCAAGATTGTGGCGATCTTAGCCATGATTGCAACTGGGGTCTTTATGGTTTTGACAGGCTTTAAGACACCGCATGGTGTTGCAAGTTTGGCAAATATCAGCGACCAGTTCTCTCTTTTTCCAAACGGAGTTATGAACTTTGTCATGGCCTTTCAAATGGTATTTTTTGCTTATCTGATGATTGAGTTTATCGGGGTGACAACTTCTGAAACAAAGAACCCTCGTCAGGTCTTGCCCAAAGCTGTTAAGGAAATTCCTCTCAGAATTATCTTCTTCTACGGGGGAGCTCTCATTGCGATTATGGCCATTATTCCTTGGTCTTATCTTAATTCTTCAGATTCTCCATTTGTAACGGTCTTTGAACTGGCAGGGATCAAGTGGGCAGCAGCTCTAATCAACTTTGTTGTATTGACCTCAGCAGCGTCTGCTCTTAACTCAACTCTCTACTCAACAGGGAGACACTTATATCAGATTGCCCATGATTCGCCCAATCGTTTCTTAAAGGCCATCAAGGTCGATACCCTTTCTCGCCACAATGTTCCACAAAATGCCATTATCGCCTCAGCGATCTTGATTGCTCTGGCTGCCTTTATCAATGTGTTGCCAGGTGTTTCAGATGCCTTTGCTTTGATCACCGCATCTTCATCAGGTGTTTACATCGCGATTTATATCTTGATTATGGTGGCTCATCTAAAATACCGCAAGTCACAAGACTTCATGGCTGATGGCTATCTCATGCCTCAGTATCGCTTGCTTAATCCCCTAACCATTCTCTTTTTTGTCTTTGTTTTTGTGACTCTCTTTTTGCAAGAGTCGACTTTCATGGGGGCAGTTGGTTCTGCTATCTGGATCCTTGTTTTTGGGATTTATAGTCAGTGGAAATTTAGAAAATAAATCATGAACTCATCAACTCTGTTTGGTGAGTTTTCTAGTTTGACAGTCTATTGAAATAGGATTATAATCAAGCTGTAGTAGTTTATTAGGAGGTTTGGATGTACCTTAGATTAGAAAATAAGGAGTCGCATAAAGCGCAAGAAATCGCGAATCAAATTCGTACTTATAATCGCTCTAAAAGAGAAGAGGCTGAAAGTGAGCCACTGAATCTTTATGTCGAAGACGAAAAGGGCAATCTCATGGCGGGATTAGTAGCTGAGACTTTCGGAAATTGGTTGGAAATCGAATATTTGTTTGTGAAAGAGGGGCTACGGGAACAAGGAATTGGTTCACAACTACTGCAGCAAGCAGAAAATGAAGCCAAGAAACGAAATTGTCGTTTTGCTTTTGTCAACACTTACCAGTTTCAAGCGCCAGATTTTTATCTAAGTCATGGCTACAAGGAAGTCTTTATCTTGCAAGACTATCCCTACACAGGGCAGAGATACTATTACCAAAAGGATTTGTGACCTAGACTTCTTTCCTTTGAAGAGGAGCTTAGCTAAGTAGCAAAAAGAACGAATACTCTCTATCATGTAAGATGATAGAGAGTTTTTTTGTTAACAAAATCTTACAAAATGCCATTTATACATTGCATTAAGTCAGATATATGGTATAATATATTTGAAAAGAAGCGCAACTTTTTAAAAATTAAAAGGAGGAATCAAGTGGCTAAAAATTTAAAGTTAAAACTAGCTCGTGTGGAGCTTGATATGACACAGGGTGATTTAGCAGAAGCTGTGGGTGTTACTAGGCAGACTATAGGCTTGATAGAAGCAGGGAAATACAATCCTAGTCTCTCCCTCTGCCAGTCCATTTGCAGATGCTTAGGCAAAACTTTGGATCAATTATTTTGGGAGGAAGAAGATGAAAAATAGATTTTTTTATTATCAATTACTAGACGAAAGAGAAGAACAACTGTTTAACAAAGCTGGGACAGAGACTTTTTATATGTTTATCGGGCTCATTCTGCTAAGTTATTTGGTGGCTGTATTAGCACCTGCTCTTTTTAATCCGGATATTCTTCTGGTTACTCTTCTTTTAGGAATTTTCTTCTTTTTCAATCGTGCACGACAACTTGGAGTGACCTACTATAGTCGTTTTCATTTTACGATTGGAGGGTGTTTGCTGGTAACTCTCGCTATTACGACTCTTTTGATGTTGCAAAATTATCAATTCAATATCGAAATTTATCAGCACAATCCTTTGAACTTCAAATACTTGTCTGCTTGGGTTATTACTTATCTGATTTACCTTCCTTGGGTTTTTATCGGCAATCTCGGCCTTAAAAGTTATGGCGAATGGGCTCAAAAAAAGTTTGAGCAAGATATGGATGAACTGGAGAATGGAGAATAGCTTGTTAGCTTTTTATCAATCTCGGTAAAATGTGTTATAATAGTACTAATTTATCGGACGGTGTGAAAGTGGTAGAATACGTTCATACCTTTGTAAAGAAGGAAGAAGGAAAACAGATGTATCCAGATGATAGTTTGACATTGCACACGGACTTGTACCAGATTAACATGATGCAAGTTTACTTTGACCAAGGAATTCACAATAAAAAGGCGGTCTTTGAAGTTTATTTCCGCCAGCAACCATTTAACAACGGTTATGCGGTTTTTGCTGGCTTGGAAAGAATTGTACATTATCTTGAAGACTTACACTTTTCAGATAGCGATATTGCCTACTTGGAGACGCTTGGGTATCATGGAGAATTCTTGGATTACCTACGAAATCTCAAGTTAGAACTAACGGTTCGTTCTGCTCAGGAAGGGGACTTGGTTTTTGCTAATGAGCCGATTGTGCAGGTTGAAGGACCTCTAGCCCAATGTCAATTGGTCGAAACGGCTCTCTTAAACATCGTTAACTTTCAAACCTTGATAGCGACCAAGGCAGCACGTATTCGTTCAGTCATTGAAGATGAACCCTTGATGGAATTCGGGACACGTCGTGCGCAAGAAATGGATGCAGCTATCTGGGGAACACGCGCAGCCGTGATTGGTGGAGCTAACGGAACTAGCAATGTGCGAGCAGGGAAGCTCTTTGGCATTCCAGTCCTAGGAACCCACGCCCATGCCTTGGTACAGGTTTATGGAAACGACTATGAGGCCTTCAAGGCTTATGCGTCAACCCATCGTGACTGTGTCTTTCTAGTAGATACATATGATACGCTTCGCATCGGTGTGCCAGCTGCCATTCAGGTAGCGCGTGAACTGGGAGACAAGATTAATTTTAAAGGCGTTCGTATTGACTCAGGGGATATTGCCTATATCTCCAAGAAAGTTCGACAACAGTTGGATGAGGCTGGATACCCAGATGCCAAAATTTACGCTTCCAATGACCTAGATGAAAATACCATCCTTAACCTCAAAATGCAACACGCTAAGATTGATGTTTGGGGGGTGGGTACCAAGCTGATTACAGCCTATGATCAGCCAGCCCTTGGAGCGGTTTATAAGATTGTGGCTATCGAAGATGAAACTGGTAAGATGCGCAATACCATCAAGCTTTCAAGCAATGCTGAAAAAGTATCGACCCCAGGTAAGAAGCAGGTATGGCGCATTACTAGTCGTGAAAAAGGTAAGTCAGAAGGTGACTACATCACCTATGACGGTGTGGATGTTGCCAGCATGACAGAAATCAAAATGTTCCATCCGACCTATACTTACATTAAGAAGACCGTTCGAAACTTTGATGCTGTTCCTCTCTTGGTGGATATCTTTAAAGAAGGAACATTAGTTTACGATTTGCCTAGTTTGACTGACATTCAAGCCTATGCTCGTAAGGAATTTGACAAACTTTGGGATGAGTACAAACGGGTACTCAATCCGCAACACTATCCAGTGGATCTGGCGCGTGATATTTGGCAGGACAAAATGGACTTGATTGACAAGATGCGCAAAGAAGCTCTTGGTGAAGGAGAAGAAGAATGAGTTTGCAAGAGACCATTATCCAGCAACTGGGCGTCAAACCAGTGATTGATGCCCAGGAAGAAATTCGTCGTTCGATTGATTTCTTAAAGAGATACTTGAAAAAACACCCTTTCCTTAAAACCTTTGTATTAGGGATTTCTGGGGGACAAGACTCAACCTTAGCAGGACGTTTGGCGCAATTAGCTATGGAAGAAATGCGAGCTGAGACAGGAGATGACAGCTATCAATTTATCGCTGTCCGCCTGCCATATGGTGTGCAAGCTGATGAAGCAGATGCACAAAAAGCTCTCGCTTTCATACAGCCAGATGTCAGTCTAGTTGTAAATATCAAGGAATCTGTTGATGCTATGGCCTTAGCGATAGAAGCTACAGGCAGTCCAATGACGGATTTTAACAAAGGAAACATCAAGGCTCGTAGCCGTATGATCGCTCAATATGCCCTTGCTGGAGCACATAGCGGAGCTGTTATTGGGACAGACCACGCCGCGGAAAACATCACAGGTTTCTTTACCAAGTTTGGTGACGGTGGTGCGGATATTCTCCCTCTTTACCGACTCAATAAACGCCAAGGAAAACAACTCTTGCAGGAACTTGGTGCAGACCCAGCCCTTTATGAAAAAATCCCAACAGCAGATTTGGAAGAAGAAAAACCAGGTATTGCAGATGAAGTCGCCCTCGGAGTCACTTACAATGAAATTGACGACTACCTTGAAGGAAAAACAATCAGCCCAGAAGTCCAAGCGACTATCGAAAACTGGTGGCACAAAGGCCAACACAAACGCCACCTACCAATTACCGTCTTTGATGACTTTTGGGAGTAAAAACCTCCAGTGGAGATTTTTACCCTGAGCCTGGAAATGAGAAAGCGAGGCAGATTCGGTAACTCGAAGAGTTCGATTTCGTTGTCTCACCCCCGCAACGATGACTAGGTTTGAAAAAGCTTGGTAAAGCGCATTTCAAACCAGACAGCGACTGCGTCAAGTAACTAGATGAAAAACTTGTTTTCTAGCTGTTACTGAGTATAGTCTTTTTACCCTGAGCCTAGAAATAAGAAAGCGAAGATGGTCCGGGGACTTTTTTAGCTTGAGCCTTAAGCTTAGAAAGCGAGGTAACATTATGAAAGCAATCGGTACGCAAATGTTACAGACAGAACGTTTGATTTTGAGAAGATTTGTGGAGAGTGATGCGGAAGCCATGTTTCAAAATTGGGCTTCGTCTGCTGAGAATCTGACCTATGTCACCTGGGATCCTCATCCTGATGTTGAGGTGACTCGGAACTCGATTCGAAATTGGGTTGCATCCTATCCCAATCCCAACTATTACAAATGGGCCATTTGTCTCAAAGAAAATCCTGAGCAAGTGATAGGAGATATCAGCATCGTTGAGATGAATGAGAAAGATTCAAGTTGTGAAATTGGCTATATTTTAGGAAAAAACTATTGGGGTCGTGGTATGATGACAGAGGCCTTGAAAGCTGTGTTAGACTTTTGTTTTACCCAAGCAGGATTTCAAAAGGTCAGAGCAAGATATGCCAGTCTCAACCCGGCTTCAGGCCGTGTGATGGAAAAAGCGGGAATGTCTTATCTAAAAACCATTGCCAATGGTGTAGAGAGAGAAGACTACGTTGCGGACCTTATTTATTACCAGATAAGCAGAAAAGACAGATGATTTTCTTTTCTGTTTCTATCAAAGTCAGACCTTGTCTGGCTTTTTTTTGTGCCAGATTTCTAAATAAACTGATTAAATTCCTATTTTTCCCTATCATTGTCCCTGTTTTTTCTGGAGTTTTGGAGCTATAATAGTCCTATCAAATCAAAGAATGGAGGAAGGCAATGGACAATGTAATCTTTTTTATCAGTGTTTTTCTTGCTGGAATTCTTTCCTTCTTTTCTCCTTGTATCTTACCCTTGTTGCCAGTCTATGCAGGAGTCTTATTGGATGATAAGAATGATGCTCAGGATTCTAGCGGAAAATTTTCAATCTCACTTGTAAGTTTATTGCGAACTCTGGCCTTTATAGCGGGGATTTCCTTTGTTTTTATCTTACTGGGTTATGGAGCTGGTTTTTTAGGCAATTTGCTGTATGCTTCTTGGTTTCAGTATGTGACGGGTACGGTTATCATTCTCTTGGGCTTGCACCAGATGGAAGTTTTACATTTGCAGGGACTCTACAAGGAAAGAAGGCTACAATTAAAGAGACAGGGGCAAAAGGGTAACGGCTATAGTCAGGCATTTTTACTGGGGTTGACCTTTAGTTTTGCTTGGACGCCGTGTGTGGGGCCAGTTCTGGGCTCTGTTTTGGCTTTGGCGGCTTCAGGTGGTTCAGGAGCTTGGCAGGGAGCTGGTCTCATGTTGGTTTACACGCTGGGATTGGCGCTACCATTTTTAGTCCTAGCTCTCGCCTCCAGCTATGTTTTGAAACATTTCCGAAAACTCCATCCTTATCTCGGAACCCTCAAAAAAGTAGGTGGTTTCCTCATTATCGTGATGGGAATCTTGGTTCTTTTGGGAAATGCTTCCATTTTGACTACATTATTTGAATAGAGAGGAAAAAGAAATGAAAAAATGGCAAACATGTCTCCTTGGAGTAGGCTCAATCTGTTGTTTGGCAGCCTGTTCGGCTAAAAACATGTCAGACGAGTCTACTATGAAGGAGCAAACGAAAACAGAACAAGTCAGTTCGCAAACTGCGACTAAAGGTCAGGCGGTTGCTGATTTTGAACTGATGGGAGTAGATGGCAAAACCTACCGCTTGTCTGATTACAAGGGTAAGAAAGTCTATCTCAAATTCTGGGCTTCTTGGTGTTCCATCTGTCTAGCCAGCCTTCCAGATACGGACGAAATCGCTAAGGATGCTGGTGATGACTATGTGGTCTTGACGGTAGTGTCACCTGGACACAAGGGAGAACAAGCGGAAGCGGACTTTAAGAATTGGTACAAGGGCTTGGATTATAAAAATTTTCCAGTTCTAATTGATCCGTCAGGCAAACTTTTGGAAAGTTATGGTGTTCGTTCTTACCCGACTCAAGCCTTTATAGACAAGGAAGGCAAGCTGGTCAAAACGCAACCAGGTTTTATGGATAAGGATATGATTTTAAAAGAATTGAAAGAAATGGGGTAAAGAAAGGCTATGAATGATAAAGTAAAATTGTTTGTCTTGGCAGGGGTCATTCTCCTAGTCCTAACCGGTTTCTATTTTCTATTGATGCGAAATGCAGGGCAGACAGATAGCTCGCAAATTGAGAAAGCATCAGTTAGCCAAGGAGGAAAAACAGTGAAAAAAACAGAAATTAGCAAAGACGCAGACCTGCACGAAATTTATTTAGCTGGGGGATGTTTCTGGGGAGTGGAGGAATACTTCTCACGCGTGCCTGGAGTGACAGATGCCGTTTCAGGCTATGCAAATGGTAGAGGGGAAACAACCAAGTACGAATTGATTAACCAAACAGGACATGCAGAGACTGTTCATGTCACCTATGATGCTAATCAAATTTCTCTTAAAGAAATCCTGCTTCATTACTTCCGCATTATCAATCCAACCAGCAAAAATAAACAAGGAAATGATGTGGGGACTCAGTATCGTACCGGCGTATATTACACAGATGACAAGGATTTGGAGGTAATCAACCAAGTCTTTGATGAAGTTGCTAAGAAATACGACCAACCTCTGGCAGTTGAAAAGGAAAACTTGAAGAATTTTGTGGTGGCGGAGGATTATCACCAAGACTACCTCAAGAAAAATCCAAATGGCTACTGTCATATCAATGTTAATCAGGCTGCCTACCCTGTCATTGATGCCAGCAAATATCCTAAACCAAGTGATGAAGAATTGAAGAAGACCTTGTCACCTGAGGAGTATGCAGTTACCCAGAAAAATCAAACAGAACGAGCTTTTTCAAACCGCTATTGGGATAAATTTGAATCTGGTATCTATGTAGATGTAGCTACTGGCGAACCTCTCTTTTCATCAAAGGACAAGTTTGAGTCTGGTTGTGGCTGGCCTAGTTTCACCCAACCAATCAGCCCAGATGTTGCTACCTACAAGGAAGATAAGTCTTACAATATGACACGCATGGAAGTGCGGAGCCGAGTTGGAGATTCTCACCTTGGCCATGTCTTTACGGATGGACCACAGGACAAGGGTGGCTTACGCTACTGTATCAATAGTCTCTCTATCCGATTTATTCCCAAAGACCAAATGGAAGAAAAAGGCTATGCCTATTTACTAGATTATGTCGATTAAGAAGTCTTTCCTAAGCAGTTAGAGGAGAATTTTGCTATACTGATACTAGTAAGTGGTAAAGGAGCAGAGCATGACCTACACAATCTTAATCGTAGAAGATGAGTATCTGGTAAGACAAGGATTGACCAAGCTGGTTAATGTAGCGGCCTACGATATGGAAATCATCGGTCAGGCTGAAAATGGAAGACAGGCTTGGGACTTGATTCAAAAGCAGGTGCCAGACATCATTTTAACCGATATCAATATGCCTCAGCTAAATGGCATCCAGTTGGCCAGGCTGGTCCGAGAAACCTATCCCCAGGTGCATCTGGTATTTTTGACGGGTTACGATGATTTTGATTATGCCTTGTCTGCTGTCAAACTCGGTGTAGATGACTACTTGCTCAAGCCCTTTTCTCGTCAGGATATTGAGGAAATGTTGGGGAAAATCAAGCAAAAACTAGACAAGGAAGAAAAAGAAGAGCAGTTACAAGATTTATTAACCGATAAGTTTGAGGGAAACCTGGCTCAGAAGATCCAGTCTCATCTGGCTGATAGCCAATTTAGTTTAAAGTCTTTGGCCAGTGATTTGAGCTTTAGTCCGACTTATTTGAGTTCCTTGATTAAGAAAGAGTTGGGCCTGCCTTTTCAGGATTACCTGGTGAGAGAGCGTGTTAAACAAGCCAAGCTCTTGCTTCTGACCACAGATTTAAAGATTTACGAGATAGCCGAAAAGGTTGGCTTTGAAGATATGAACTACTTTACCCAACGTTTTAAACAGATTGCAGGTGTGACACCTCGTCAGTTTAAGAAAGGAGAAGGCCGATGAAGCGTTCTTCTCTTTTAGTCAGAATGGTTATTTCCATCTTTCTGGTCTTTCTCATTCTCCTAGCTCTGGTTGGGACTTTCTATTATCAATCTAGTTCAGCAGCCATTGAGGCCACTATTGAGGGTAATAGCCAAACGACCATTAGCCAAACTAGCCACTTTATTCATTCTTATATCAAAAAATTAGAAACCACCTCTACCAGTTTGACCCAGCAGGCAGATGTCTTAGCCTATGCTGAGAATCCTAACCAAGTCCAAGCCAAGGGAATCAGAGATCTGTTTTTGACTATCTTAAAGGCGGATCAGGACTTGAAAACGGTGGTACTGGTATCCAAATCCGGTCAGGTCATTTCCACTGATGACAGTGTGCAGATGAAAACTTCCTCTGATATGATGGCTGAGGATTGGTACCAAAAGGCTATTCATCAGGGAGCTAAGCCAGTTTTGACACCAGCTCGTAAATCAGACAGTCAGTGGGTCATTTCTGTTACTCAGGAACTTGTTGATGCAGAGGGGGGCAATCTTGGCGTGCTTCGTTTGGATATTTCCTACGAAACTCTGGAAGCCTATCTTAACCAACTCCAGTTGGGTCAGCAGGGTTTTGCCTTTATCATCAATGAAAAGCATGAATTTGTCTACCATCCTAAACGTACTGTCTATAGCTCAGCGAGTGAAATGGAGGCCATGAAACCCTACATCGAGACGGGGCAGGGCTATACGCTGGATCATCAATCCTACGTCAGTCAGGAACAGATTGCAGGGACTGATTGGACGGTTATAGGCGTGTCTTCGCTGGAGAAGCTAGACCAGGTTCGGAGTCAACTCATGTGGACCTTGCTTGCTGCTAGTGCCTTATCTCTTCTTGCCTGTCTCTGCTTGGTGTGGTTCAGTCTCAAACGCTGGATTGCGCCTTTGAAGGACCTGAGAGAAACCATGCTGAAAATTGCTTCTGGTACACAAAATCTTCGTGCTAAAGAAGCTGGTGCCTATGAACTGAGAGAAGTGACTCGCCAGTTCAATGCCATGTTGGATCAGATTGATCAGTTGATGGAAGATGTGCGCAGGCAGGAAGAAGCGACCCGGCAGTATGAACTTCAAGCACTGTCGAGCCAGATTAACCCCCATTTCCTCTATAATACTTTAGACACTATCATCTGGATGGCTGAGTTTCAGGATAGTCAGCGAGTGGTTCAGGTGACCAAGTCCTTGGCAACCTATTTCCGCTTGGCGCTCAATCAAGGAAAGGACTTGATTTGCCTGTCTGATGAAATCAATCATGTTCGCCAGTACCTCTTTATCCAGAAACAACGCTATGGTGATAAGCTGGAGTATGAAATTGCTGAAGATCCTGACTTTGATAATTTAGTCTTGCCTAAACTGGTGCTACAACCCCTTGTAGAAAATGCCCTTTATCATGGCATCAAGGAGAAAGATGGACAGGGACATATTAAAGTTTCCGTCCAGAAAAAGGATTCAGGGCTTGTCATCCGCATTGAGGATGATGGTGTTGGTTTCCAAGCTGCTGGCGATAGTAGTCAAAGTCAGCTCAAACGTGGGGGAGTTGGTCTTCAAAATGTCGACCAACGACTCAAACTTCATTTTGGAGAAAACTATCAGATGAAGATTGATTCTGTACCTTCAAAAGGGACGACGGTTGAAATATACATCAATAAAATTGAAACTAGTTAACTCCCAGTTCACTCTGGGAGTTTTACTATTAAAAATCAGAATGATTAGTTGGCCTTGATAAAATCCGTAAAAAAAGATATGATAGATAGTGACAAAAGAGGTATCAAGTATGAAGGAAAAAGACATTCAAAGAGCAACAAGCCAGATTGTAGAAGATGTAATAGACAAGGCTAATTTGAGGCAAGGAGCTATCTTTGTTTTGGGCCTTTCTTCTAGTGAGGTGATAGGTGGTCAGATTGGCAAGGAATCCAGTCAAGAAATTGGGGAAATCATTGTGAAGACCATTCTAGCTATCCTAGAGGCTAAAGGTATTCATCTAGCCGTTCAAGGTTGTGAACATGTCAATCGAGCCCTCGTCGTTGAACGTCAGGTGGCAGAGCAGTTTGGTCTTGAAATCGTCAGTGTCCTTCCTACACTTCATGCAGGAGGTTCGGGTCAGTTGGCAGCCTTCAAGTTTATGCGGGATCCAGTTGAGGTTGAATTTATTAAGGCCCATGCTGGATTGGATATCGGAGATACTGCGATTGGCATGCATGTCAAGCATGTTCAGGTTCCGATTCGCCCTCTTTTGAGAGAAATTGGGCATGCCCATGTAACGGCTCTTGCAAGTCGTCCCAAACTAATCGGAGGAGCGCGTGCGCAGTATCCTGAAGACTTCATAAGAAAGTCATAAGTGGGCTGAAAGTTATCGTAAGTTAGAGATATTTCAAGTATGTAGAGGTATAAGGTTGGAAAATTGTGTTTATATTATTTCAGGTCCCCCAGGCGTTGGAAAGAGCACCGTCAGCAAAGAGTTGGCCTATTCTTTTGACAAAAGTGCAGTTATAGAGGGCGACATGATTTACTTAATGATTAAAGGAGGTCTCGTAGCTCCTTGGGAAGATGATGGATTTTACATGGATTTATTCTGGGATAATATCATCAGTCTGACCAATAATTTCTTGGATCGTGGCGTTACTGTCGTGATAGAGTATGTCATATTTGAAGATCAACTGAAGAAAATTGCAGCCTTCTTAAAAGAAAAACGAATTAAGCTAAAATATTGTGTCCTAATGGCTCAAGAAGAAACCTTGAAAGATAGGGATTCTTCTCGAAAAGAAATTGAGAGAACGGGCGATTTATCAATCCAAGCAAGAAATGAGTTTCTAGCTAAAAATAGTGAGAAACATCATTTTCTATTCACGGATGATTTAGATGTCAAGGAAACGGTAAACATCATTAAAACTTCAAATCAATTTTTAATTTCTGAACAGTAAAAGACAGAGAGAGTAAGGGTATAGAAACTAAGACTCTCCCTGTTTTTTTGTTGGATTTTTGTTGTAAAGTGCTCCAAATAAGACCAGTTTTTACAAGAAGAAGGGGTACTATCTAATGGAGAATTGCCAAAAGTAGAAAAAGTAAGGTAGAGAATTTTTTTCGTTATAGAAATCAGTAAACAAAGCTGGATTTAGCTGTTCTAGGTCGGCTTTTTTGTGCTATACTTAAGATATGCATAGAAAAACAGTGATTGATTTTAGAGCTTTGGGGGAGAGATACACTTTTACCCAGCCGATTAAAGAGTTAAAAACGAGAGATTTAGCAGAAGTGGCGGATTTGCTAGCACAAGTGGAAAGCTACCAAGAGCAAGGCTATTATGTGGTGGGCTACGTTAGTTACGAGGCTGCACCTGCATTTGAGGAGAAATTAGCAGTTCATAAAGCTCCTTTACTGGGCGAGTATCTGCTATATTTTACAGTTCATGATAGGGTAGAAACATCGCCTATTCCTCTGACTTATGAGGAAGTAGATCTGCCTTCAAAGTGGCAAGAAGTAACATCTGCGACAGACTATGAAAAGGCGATTGCCCAGATTCACCATCATTTGCGTCAGGGGGATACCTACCAGGTCAACTACACTGTCCAACTCAAGCAAGACCTAAGTGCCAATCCCTTTGCCATCTACAATCGCATGGTGGTAGAACAGGAGGCGGGCTACAATGCCTATGTTGAACATGACGAGATGGCGGTGATTTCCATGAGCCCAGAGCTCTTTTTTGAGCAAAATGACCGTGAATTAACGACTCGCCCAATGAAAGGAACAACCCAGCGGGGAGTGACTGACCAAGAAGACCTTGCCCAAGCTAGCTGGCTAGAACAGGATCCTAAAAATCGCTCTGAAAATATGATGATTGTGGATCTTTTGCGCAACGATATGAACCGTATTTCTGAGGTGGGGAGTGAGCACGTGGAGCGTCTTTGCCAAGTGGAGCAGTATTCGACTGTTTGGCAGATGACGTCGACCATCAAGAGTCAGTTACGACCGGATGTTGACCTAGTTGAAATCTTCCGTTCGCTCTTTCCATGTGGATCCATAACGGGAGCTCCCAAAATTGCGACCATGGAAATCATCAAGGACTTGGAGCCACAACCCAGAGGAGTCTACTGCGGAACGATTGGTCTCTTGCTTCCAAATGGGCGCCGGATTTTTAATGTCGCCATTCGAACTATTCAACTCTACAAGGGTCAAGCCATCTATGGAGTTGGAGGCGGGATTACTTGGGATAGCACCTGGGAGTCTGAATACCGTGAAGTTCATCAAAAGGCGGCTGTTCTCTATCGTAAACAAGCTCGTTTCAAACTGATTACAACTGGGAAAATCAGCCAGAAGCGTTTACCATTTGAAGATCAACATCTGGAAAGACTGACAAAGGCGAGTCGTTATTTTGCCTTTCCTTTTGATCCGGAAGACTTGAGACAAAAGATAGAGATGGAGTGTCAGGCCTGTGATTCCCACCAAGACTACCGTTTGCGAATAATCCTCAGCAAATCTGGAGAGATAGAACTCAGTCGCCAAATCTTAGCACCCCTCAGTCCAAGTTTCTGCAAAGCCAAACTTTGTCTGCAAGAAGCAGATTTGAATCAATCATTTACCTACTTCAAAACCACTCACAGACCGCACTTGAGCTTAGGGGAACAGGAAATCATTTACCATAATGTGGTAGGAGAGCTATTAGAAACCTCTATTGGAAATCTGGTCTTAAAAATTAATGGTAAGCTCTACACACCGCCTATCAGTCTAGGGATTTTGCCAGGAATTTACCGCCAGCATTTGCTGGAAAGAGGACAGGTAGAGGAAAAAGTTCTGACTTTGGCAGACTTGAACCAAGCAGAAGCTATCTATGGCTGTAACGCAGTCAGAGGTTTGTATGAGTTGGAAGTGAATCCTAAATGATTCTTTAAATTTAAAAACAACATGATAAATATGTTAAATAATTTGAATTGTTGAATTAAGTTTGATAAAATAAAAAGAAAACGATGTCCTTTTAAAGGAGGAAATGATGAAAAAAACTTTTCTTTTAAAAACTAGTCTAGCTAGTTTATCTGTTTTGACAATACTTGCTCAACCGACTTTTGCTAATGATACAATTCACTTTTCTAGTTGCACAGAAGCATGGCAAAATGGCTACTCTGATATTCATAGAGGAGAGCCTGGATATTCTTCTAGACTAGACAAAGATGGTGACGGAGTTGCCTGTGAACGCTCAAAAGCCCCTCGAGGTGTTTTTAAACCACGTCAATCTCATTCTCAATCTAGTCGAACAACTAGTGGTTGGGTGAATCGTGACGGTGCTTGGTATTACCTCAAATCCGACGGATCATATGTTACAAACAGCTGGCAAGGAAATTACTATCTCAAGTCCGATGGCAAGATGGCTAAAAATGAATGGCTTTATGACAACGTCTACCAAGGCTGGTATTACCTCAAATCAGATGGTACTTATGCAAAAAACAGCTGGCAAGGTAATTATTATCTCAAGTCAAATGGTAAGATGGCTAGTAGCGAGTGGGTGTATGATGGAGGTTACCAAGGCTGGTATTACCTCAAATCAGATGGTACTTATGCAAAAAACAGTTGGCAAGGAAATTACTATCTCAAGTCCGATGGTAAGATGGCTAAAAGCGAGTGGATTTATGATGGAGGCTACCAAGGCTGGTATTACCTCAAATCTGATGGATCATATGCTAAAAGCAGTTGGCAAGGAAATTATTATCTCAAGTCCGATGGTAAGATGGCTAAAAGCGAGTGGATTTATGATGGAGGCTACCAAGGCTGGTATTATCTCAAATCTGACGGATCATATGCTAAAAGCAGTTGGCAAGGAAATTACTATCTCAAGTCCGATGGTAAGATGGCCAAGAATGAATGGGTTGATGGTGGACGTTACTTTGTAGGTTCTGATGGCTTATGGCAAAATCAGTCAGTTAGCCAGTCCAGCTCTAACCAGACTAAAACAGACTATGCAAATGCTCTTGAGAAAGCAAAAAATTACAATTCGTGGGCAAATATGTCTAAGAAGCGTTTGTACAAACAATTGACTTCTCAATATGGAGAAAAATTTACAAGTGATGCCGCACAATATGCCATCGATCATTTGAATGCAGACTATAAGGCAAATGCCTTAGCAAAGGCTAAAATTTACCAAAAACAATTTAATAAATCGAAAGATGCAATATACGATCAGTTGGTTTCGCCTTATGGTGAAGAATTTACTGAAGAAGAAGCTAACTATGCCATTCAACATTTGGGTGACTAATTATTTAGAATAACTATTTTAACACTGATTGATAAGTCAAGTGCAACAAAGTTGTTCCTCTAATTAAGAGAGTATCTTTAAAGCTGTTTGAGTGAGCTCAAACAGCTTTTTTGCGGACTATAGCCAAGTTCAAAATAGAAGCTTCTCCTATTGTCTTTCCACTCAGAACAGAATGGATTTTCCAATTTCAAAAAGGGGTTGGAGTTTATAGGTGTGAACAAAGGCATCTATGCTATGTCCCGTTGGTTTCTCTCCCATTACTTCTGTAAATTCTTTCAGAAAGTCGTCCAATAAACGATATAGTTTCAAATAATAGCTGGCTTCTCTAGCACACTGATAACAGTTATGGGTAGCATCTGCATAATGGTGTAGGTAATAGATTTTCTGCCCATTGACTTATTTCACTTATGTTATGGAACCACGATTCATTTTACGAGTAATAGTAGAGCAGTTTCCCCCAGTCTACGAGCAAACTCAGCAGGTTTGAGTCCTAAGTTTAAATAAGCTTCAATTTCTAGTCGCTCAGCTTCAGATAAGTGCTTGTATAAGAATAATTAGTGGACATGTTCATCTTCTTTTATACTGTTTTTCGCAACTCTAGTATATCAGATGAACATGTCTTTTGTGTTGCACTTCATTTTAAAATAGGGCTTTCATAAATAGTTATTATTTGAGTGTAAAAAAAATTAAGTATATGGTATACTATAGGTATAAATCATTAAAAATAATGGAGATTTTTATGAAAAAATCAAAAAAATTTTTAGTAACCAGCTTAGCAACTGCAACACTGGGACTTATTTCATTTGCGGATACAACTGGAGACTTTCCTTTCTCGGCTCAGCATGTTTCTGCTCAAGAAAAGGATGCATCTAAAAATGGTAAGGTTGTAAAAGAGAATACAACTTCGGCGTCAAATCAAGCTGAGAAATCAAAAACACCAGCGCAAAATCCAGCTGAGAAACCAAAAACACCAGCACCGAAACCAGAACCAAAGCCAGCGCCGAAACCAGCTGAGAAACCGAAAACACCAGCACAAAAACCTGCTGAGAAACCTAAAAATACAAGTCCTAAAGAGGATAAGTCCAAATCTACAGCTCAGTCTGGTTGGGTAGGCTCATCGTACTATGAAAATGGTACTAAAGTTACTAATAAGTGGATTTTTGATAAAAAAGCTAATTCTTATTTCTATCTAAATGCTTCGGGAAACTATGTCCAAAATGCTTGGGTAGGCAATTACTATCTTAAATCAGATGGTAAAATGGCTAAGAGTGAATGGATTTATGATAAAAACTATGGATCCTATTATTATCTAACCGCAGAAGGTAGCTACGCTCGAAACGCATGGGTAGGTAATTACTATCTAAAATCAGACGGGAAGAGAGCTAAAAATGAATGGATTTATGACAATAACTATGGGTCATACTATTATTTAACAGGAGAAGGCAGCTACGCTCGCAACACATGGGTAGGCAATTACTATCTTAAATCAGATGGTAAGATGGCTAAAGCTGAGTGGATTTATGACAAAAACTATGGATCCTATTATTATCTAACAGCAGAAGGCAGCTACGCTCGCAACAAATGGGTAGGTAATTACTATCTAAAATCAGATGGTAAGATGGCCAAAAATGAATGGGTAGATGGTGGTCGTTATTATGTAGGAGACGATGGTCTGTGGCAACCAAAACCAGCGCCAAAGCCAGCACCAAAACCAGCTGAGAAACCGAAAACGCCAGCACCAAAACCAGCTGAGAAACCGAAAACGCCAGCACCAAAACCAGCTGAGAAACCGAAAACGCCAGCACAAAAACCTGCTGAGAAACCAAAAACACCAGCACAAAAACCTGCTGAGAAACCAAAAACACCAGCACCAAAACCAGCTGAGAAACCGAAAACACCAGCACCGAAACCAGCTGAGAAACCGAAAACACCAGCACAAAAACCTGCTGAGAAACCAAAAACACCAGCACCAAAACCGACTGAAAAAGCTAAAGAAACAACTCCTAAACAGGATAAATCACAATCTAAAGTTCAGTCTGGCTGGGTAGGAAATTACTACCTCAAATCAGATGGAAAGAGAGCTAAAAATGAATGGGTAGATGGTGGTCGTTATTATGTTGATTCTGATGGAAAAAAGGTTAAAAGTGACTGGATTTATGATAAAAACTATGGTTCCTATTATTATCTAACAGCAGAAGGAAGCTCTGCTCGTAATAAATGGGTAGGTAGATATTATCTCAAATCAGATGGTAAGATGGCCAAGAATGAATGGGTAGATGGCGGTCGTTACTATGTGGGATCAGATGGTGAAATGGTTAGGGGCAAATGGGTAGATGGTGGCCGTTACTATGTAGGATACGATGGTGTGCGGCAACCAAAACCGGCAGATGGGAATCCATACTCAGCAGCTTTAAAGAAAGCAAAAGATTATAATTCGTTTTCACATATGTCAAAAAAAGCTCTCTATGAGCAATTAACGTGGCATGGTTTTTCAGGTTCAGCAGTGCAGTATGCCATCAATCACTTGAATGCAGATTACAAAGCAAATGCCTTAATTCAAGCAAGAAAGTATACCGATTTATCGAAGACAAAAATTTATGAGAGGCTAACTTCTCCTTGGATTGGAAGATTTACAAAAGAAGAAGCAAACTATGCCATTCAAAAACTAGATTTAGCACCAGAAGGAAGCATTGCCCGCAATAAATGGGTAGGATACTATTATTATAAATCAGATGGAAAGATAGCCAAGAATGAATGGGTAGATGGTGGCCGTTACTATGTGGGATCAGATGGTGAAATGGCTAGGGGCAAATGGGTAGATGGTGGCCGTTACTATGTAGGATACGATGGTGTGCGGCAACTAAAACCGGCAGATGGGAACCCGTACAATGCTGCTTTAAGTAAAGCGAAAAGTTATAATTCGTCTGTACATATGTCAAAAAAAGCTCTCTATGACCAATTAGCGTGGCATGGTTTTTCAAGTTCAGCAGTGCAGTATGCCATCGATCACTTGAATGCAGATTACAAAGCAAATGCCTTAATTCGAGCAAGAGAATACCGAAAGAATACCAATTTATCAAAGACAAAAATTTATGAGAGGCTAACTTCTCCTTGGAATGGACAATTTACAAAAGAAGAAGCAAACTATGCAATTCAACATTTAGGTGACTAATTTTTACAAATAGTGAAGCAAATGAGATGTTTTAATTTTGGCTTGTAGCCTGCAAACCTTTGCACAAAAGAGACGATTTTGTTATACTATATCTGTAAGCATTTTCAATTAAAAAGGAGAAGACGATGAGTCAAAAGATTATTGGGATTGACCTTGGTGGAACATCTATCAAGTTTGCAATTTTAACTCAAGAGGGAGAAATCCAAGAAAAATGGTCTATCAAGACTAATATTTTGGATGAAGGAAGCCATATCGTAGATGATATGATTGAGTCTATTCAACATCGTTTGGACTTGCTTGGATTGTCAGCCACAGACTTCCGAGGGATTGGGATGGGATCACCTGGTGTGGTTGACCGTGAAAAAGGAACTGTTATCGGTGCCTACAACCTCAACTGGAAAACCCTTCAACCAATTAAAGAAAAGATTGAAAAAGCCTTGGGGATTCCATTCTTCATTGATAATGATGCCAACGTAGCTGCTCTTGGTGAGCGTTGGATGGGGGCTGGTGAGAACCAACCGGATGTTGTCTTTATGACACTTGGTACAGGTGTTGGTGGCGGTATCGTGGCAGAAGGCAAATTGCTTCACGGTGTTGCTGGAGCGGCAGGTGAGCTTGGCCATATCACTGTTGACTTTGACCAACCAATCGCATGTACCTGTGGTAAAAAAGGCTGTCTTGAGACAGTTGCTTCTGCAACAGGGATTGTCAACTTGACTCGTCGATATGCAGATGAATACGAAGGCGATGCGGCCTTGAAACGCTTGATAGACGACGGTGAAGAAGTAACAGCAAAAACTGTCTTCGACCTTGCAAAAGAAGGGGACGACCTTGCCTTGATCGTTTACCGTAACTTCTCACGTTACTTGGGTATCGCTTGTGCTAATATCGGCTCCATCCTCAACCCTTCAACGATTGTTATCGGTGGTGGGGTGTCAGCTGCAGGAGAATTCCTTCTACAAGGTGTTCAAAAAGTCTACGACGAAAATACCTTCCCACAAGTACGCACATCTACTAAATTGGCTCTTGCAACTCTAGGAAATGACGCTGGAGTTATCGGAGCAGCATCACTTGTATTGCAATAAGATAATAAAAAGGGGAAAAACACTACTTTAAAGCCAGTGATTTTCCTCCTTTCTTTTTTTATGCTATACTAGTTAGGACAATAAATGAGGTGAGAGTAAATGACAAAAGCTGATACGATTTTTAAAGAGAATATTGAACGAATCCTCAAAGACGGTGTCTTTTCTGAGCAGGCTCGTCCCAAGTACAAGGATGGGACTGTTGCCAACTCCAAGTACATAACGGGTGCCTTTGCAGAGTATGATTTGTCAAAAGGTGAATTTCCCATCACAACCTTGCGACCCATTGCAATCAAATCCGCCATCAAGGAAGTACTCTGGATTTACCAAGATCAGTCTAATAGCCTAGAAGTGTTAAACAGTAAGTACAATGTTCACTACTGGAATGACTGGGAAGTGGGAGATACGGGAACCATCGGTGAACGCTATGGGGCGGTCGTTAAGAAACACGATATCATTAATAAGATTCTCAAGCAGTTGGAAGCCAATCCCTGGAACCGCCGCAATATCATCTCACTCTGGGATTACCAAGCATTTGAGGAGACAGACGGCCTCCTTCCATGCGCCTTTCAGACCATGTTTGATGTCCGTCGCGTTGATGGGGAAATCTATCTGGATGCGACCTTGACCCAGCGCTCTAATGATATGCTGGTGGCTCACCATATCAATGCCATGCAGTATGTGGCTCTTCAAATGATGATTGCCAAGCATTTTGGCTGGAAGATTGGGAAGTTTTTCTATTTTATCAACAACCTCCATATCTATGATAATCAGTTTGAACAAGCTCAGGAATTGCTCCGTCGTGAGCCGTCAAACTGCCAACCTCGTTTGGTTTTAAATGTTCCTGATGGGACTAATTTCTTTGATATCAAAGCGGAAGACTTTGAGTTGGTTGACTATGATCCGGTCAAGCCACAACTGAAGTTTGATTTGGCTATTTAAGAAAATAAAAAGAAGTTGAGATTTCTCAACTTCTTTTGTTGCTTAATGTGATACGCGGCGGCGAGCTGCTTTTTTGCGGTTTTCTTCGATGAAAGCTGCTTTTTGCTCTTCTGGCTCAATCACTTTCTTTTTAATTGCGTATACTGCACCTGCAACGGCAGCGACAGTTCCTGCGACACCTGTTACAAGACCTTTAGCGAATCCTTTAGCCATGAGTCTTCCTCCTTTATCTTCTCGATCAGCCAGGCTCCCCAAGTGGTAGCATTTTTCTGACTGACCTTTTTGTGATATAATAATAGTAACGAAAAAATGGAAATTTTTCAAGGAAAAAAGATGAAAACAAAAATAATTGTGATTGTTGGACCGACTGCTGTTGGGAAGACAGCCCTTGCTATTGAAGTGGCCAAGCGCTTTGGTGGAGAGGTGGTTAGTGGTGACAGTCAGCAAGTATACAGAAGGCTAGATATTGGGACGGCCAAGGCTAGCCCAGAGGAGCAAGCTGCTGTTCCTCATCATTTGATTGATGTCAGAGAGGTGACCGAGTCTTACTCGGCTTTTGATTTTGTTTCAGAAGCTAAGAAGGCTATTGAGGATATTCAAAGCCGTGGCAAGCTAGCCATTATAGCTGGTGGAACTGGGCTTTATATTCAGAGCTTGCTGGAAGGCTACCATCTAGGTGGAGAGACACCTCATGAGGAGATATTAGCCTATCGAGCTAGTTTAGAGCCTTATTCAGATGAGGAATTAGTCCATCTCGTGAAGCAAGCAGGCCTTGAAATTCCCCAGTTTAACCGTCGTCGTGCCATGCGTGCCTTGGAAATTGCCCATTTTGGTAAGGATTTGAAAAATCAGGAAAGTCCTTATGAAGCTTTGATTATCTGCTTGGATGATGAACGCAGTCAGCTTTATGAACGTATCAACCGTCGAGTAGATCTGATGTTTGAGGCTGGACTTTTGGATGAGGCTAAGTGGCTCTTTGACCATTATCCAGATGTGCAGGCAGCCAAAGGCATTGGCTACAAGGAACTCTTTCCTTATTTCCGTGGGGAGCAAACTCTTGAGGAAGCCAGCGATAGTCTCAAACAGGCAACCCGCCGTTTTGCTAAGCGTCAGTTGACCTGGTTCCGTAATCGCATGCAGGTGACCTTTTATCAGATAGGAGAGCCTGGAGTTCAAAACCGCATTTTAAGCCAGATTGAGGAGTTTTTAAATGATTGAAACGGAGAAAAAAGAGGAACGTGTCCTACTCATCGGTGTGGAATTGCAGGGCATGGACAATTTTGACCTCTCCATGGAAGAATTGGCCAGTCTGGCTAAGACAGCTGGGGCCGTCGTTGTGGATAGCTACAGGCAAAAACGGGAAAAGTATGACTCCAAGACCTTTGTCGGCTCTGGTAAGTTGGAAGAGATTGCGCGGATGGTGGATGCAGAAGAAATTACCACAGTCATTGTCAATAACCGCTTAACTCCACGGCAAAATGTCAATCTAGAAGAAGTTCTCGGTGTCAAGGTCATAGACCGTATGCAGTTGATTCTGGATATCTTTGCCATGCGGGCTCGAAGCCATGAAGGAAAACTCCAAGTTCATTTGGCTCAGCTCAAGTATCTCTTGCCTCGCTTGGTTGGTCAGGGGATTATGCTCAGCCGTCAGGCAGGGGGAATTGGTTCCCGTGGTCCAGGTGAAAGCCAGCTGGAATTGAATCGTCGTAGTGTTCGTAATCAAATCACAGATATCGAGCGCCAGCTCAAGGTGGTAGAGAAAAATCGGGCAACAGTTAGAGAAAAACGTCTGGAGTCGAGTACCTTTAAGATTGGTTTGATTGGCTACACCAATGCTGGGAAATCAACCATCATGAACACCTTGACCAGCAAGACCCAGTATGAGGCTGACGAGCTCTTTGCGACCCTGGATGCGACAACTAAGAGTATCCATCTGGGGGGCAATCTTCAGGTTACCTTGACTGATACGGTTGGGTTTATCCAAGATTTGCCGACTGAATTGGTGTCCAGTTTCAAGTCAACCTTGGAAGAAAGCAAGCATGTGGACCTTCTGGTGCATGTCATTGATGCCAGCAATCCTTACCACGAGGAGCATGAAAAAACGGTTCTGTCTATCATGAAAGACTTGGATATGGAGGATATTCCTCGACTGACCCTTTACAATAAAGCGGATTTGGTGGAGGATTTCACGCCTACTCAAACGCCGTATGCCCTCATTTCTGCCAAGTCTGAGGATAGTCGTGAGAACTTGCAAGCATTGTTTTTGGAGAAGATCAAGGATATTTTTGAAGTCTTTACCCTGCGCGTGCCTTTTTCAAAATCCTACAAGATACATGATCTAGAAAGTGTAGCGATTCTGGAAGAGCGCGACTATCAAGATGATGGAGAAGTGATTACAGGCTACATTTCTGAGAAAAACAAATGGAGGTTAGAGGAATTTTATGACTGATATTAAAACTTTGGCTCTAAAGTATGGAGGTTATACAAGTCTGGATAAGGTCTATCTGGATCAACTTCTAGCTGGCAAAACAGAACAAGAGCAGTTGGCTCTCATCACACCTCCGCCGAGTGTCGTCAATGCTTACTTTGCTGAACTCTACCAGAAAAAGAGCCCTGAAGCTGCGACGGATTATTTTTCAGAACTCAGTCAGGAACTAAATCTCTACAATGTTGAACCAAGTTTCACCTTTGAAAATAAGCCTTTTATTCGTCTTAATTTATCTGGCAAATCCTTTGGCTTTTGCTATGAGAGTGAGGGCTTGGGGCGGATCTTCTCTGAAAATGAAGAGGAAATCTCGGATGACTTGCTTTTTGAGATTGCGCAAATTTTCCCTCATCAACTCGTCTTTGAAGAATCTGGAAAGATTTACATGAATCCTGTCGGAGATGAGGAAGTTGTTAGTGTGGAAAGTCTCACAGCCTTAACAGACTTGGAAATTTTAGCAGATGGTCGTAAACGTCTCAAAGGCTACAGCCAAGAGGATTTATTGCAAGAAGCTGCTGCTTTTTCTGGAAAGCGCTATTTCCGATCGGAAAACCGCACAGCCATGTTATATATTGATTAATTAGAAAGTATCGAATGGATATTCAATTTTTAGGAACAGGGGCTGGTCAGCCCTCTAAAGCCCGCAACGTTTCAAGTCTCGCCCTGAAACTCTTGGACGAGATTAACGAAGTTTGGCTCTTTGACTGTGGAGAAGGAACGCAAAATCGCATTCTGGAAACCACAATCCGACCACGTAAGGTCAGCAAAATCTTTATCACTCACCTGCATGGAGATCATATCTTTGGCTTGCCAGGATTCCTTTCTAGTCGTGCCTTTCAGGCCAATGAAGAGCAGACAGATTTGGACATCTATGGACCGCAAGGAATCAAGTCCTTTGTCTTAACCAGCCTTCGTGTGTCAGGCTCTCGTCTGCCTTACCGCATTCATTTTCATGAGTTTGACCAAGATTCTCTAGGGAAAATCTTTGAGACCGATAAATTCACTGTGTATGCAGAGGAGCTGGACCACACTATTTTCTGCGTTGGTTATCGTGTCATGCAAAAGGATCTAGAAGGGACCTTGGATGCTGAAAAACTTAAGGCTGCTGGTGTTCCATTTGGTCCGCTTTTTGGAAAGATCAAAAACGGCCAGGACGTTGTTCTCGAAGATGGAACTGAAATCAAGGCAGCAGACTATATCTCAGCTCCCCGTCCAGGTAAGATTATCACCATTCTGGGTGACACCCGTAAAACCAATGCTAGTGTGCGTTTAGCTGTCAATGCCGATGTCCTTGTCCATGAGTCGACTTATGGCAAGGGAGATGAAAAAATTGCTCGCAATCACGGTCACTCAACCAATATGCAGGCAGCACAAGTAGCAGCAGAAGCCAGTGCTAAGCGCCTCTTGCTCAACCATATCAGTGCCCGCTTCCTATCAAAGGATATTAGTCAGCTTAAGAAAGATGCAGCTAGTATTTTTGAGAATGTCCATGTCGTCAAAGACTTGGAAGAGGTTGAGTTATAATGTTACAGTTCGTTGAGAGGGAATTAAGATGACTGTTGAAAATCGTTTATTGGATAAAGCGGATTGGTATTTTGAGAATGCCTTAACCAACTACTTGCACAGCTATTCATTACAAAAAGAAGAGTTAACTCAAAAAGATTATCGGGAGATTTATCGTTGGGCTGCGAATCATATCGGTTTTTTCGTTACTTGGCTCATCCTGCATGATGCAAAAGAATTGATGTTTCCTGATGAAGAAACGGTATTCCAAAGTGTAAAAAACGAGCAAACTTTGGGTGTTGATTATCTTTTAGACTGGTGCGATGGTAAACTGGGAACAATGGATATTACAAAGGATTTTCAGGCTTTTGTAAATGACTATTATGAACATCAGTATATGGATGATTATTCCGAATTTGTAGTCAATGACTTATATGACTTGCCTTTAGAATTTTTAGGTAGCTGGGAGGATTATCATCTGTTTGCTCCTGTCATTGATCAAGCCTATGCTCATTATTTAGCTGGAAAAAGATTTCATTAAATTGATCAAAACTTTGAAAGGAATAGAGATGCGTACCATCATCATCACTGGGGCAAGCGGTGGCTTAGCCCAAGAAATGGTCAAACTCTTGCCAAATGACCAACTCATCTTACTAGGTAGAAACAAGGAAAAACTAGCCCAACTATATGCAAAGCATCCTCATGTAGAATGGATTGAAATCGATATTACTGATGACTCAGCCCTAGAAGCTCTGGTAGCTGACCTCTATCTCCGTTATGGCAAGATTGATGTCTTGATTAACAATGCTGGCTATGGAATTTTTGAAGATTTCGACAAGATCTCTGATCAAGACATTCACCAGATGTTTGAGGTCAATACCTTTGCCCTGATGAATCTGTCTCGTCGTCTTGCAGCTCGTATGAAAGAAAGCCGAAAAAGCCATATCATCAATATCGTCAGCATGGCAGGATTGATTGCAACAGCTAAGTCCAGCCTTTACTCAGCAACCAAATTTGCGGCTATTGGATTTTCAAATGCGCTGCGCCTCGAACTGATTCCCTACGGTGTCTATCTAACGACGGTTAATCCAGGTCCAATCCGCACAGGATTTTTTGACCAGGCTGACCCAGATGGGACCTACCTCAAGTCGGTTGATCGATTTCTCTTAGAACCAGATGCAGTGGCTAGAAAGATTGTCAAAATCATAGGAAAAAACAAACGGGAACTCAATCTACCAGTTTTGTTGAACCTAGCCTATAAGTTTTATACCCTCTTTCCCAAATTAGCCGATAAGTTGGCAGGGGGAATCTTTAATTATAAGTAAAAGGAGTTCCTTACAAAAGGAACTTTTTTTATACTATTGAACTGAGTGTCAAAAATTTGTTTGTTTTTGTTCTAAATCTACATTCACTTTTTTTGAGTCTTCTACAAATTTTAGAAAAAACAATCAAAAATATGATTTTTGTGTTTAGGGTATTGAAATTTCCTATATTATTTTATAAAATAAGGGTAAAAGGCTATGAAAAAGTAATGCGCTTACAAATAAATGGAAGCGGTTACTAAAGGAGGATTTTATGGAAAAAGGCCATTGGAATCGTAAAAGAGTCTACAGCATTCGTAAGTTTGCCGTAGGCGCTTGCTCTGTCATGATTGGAACCTGTGCGGTTCTATTTGGAGGAAGTGTCATTGGAGAATCACCAGTTTTCGCGGATGAAACTCCAATTACTCACACTGTTGAACAAGCAAAAGAGGAAAGTCCGGCAGTGGAGGAAAAAGAAAATCAAGCTGTAGCAGAGCACAAGGATGCTGCAAGTGTCGACCAAAGTCAAGCTGCTCCAATTGAAGCAAGCAAACCAGAGGTGAAAGAAGAGGAACCTGTAGCTCCAAAAGAGGAGAAAGCATCTCTAAAACCTGAAGAAACAGCTCCAAAGGTAGAATCTCAAGCTTCAAGTCAAGAAAAGCCTGTCAAGGAAGAGTTGAAAGCTGCGACAAATGAAGAAGTGAATCAAATGATTGAAGATAGAAAAGTGAATTTTAATCAAAATTGGCACTTTAAACTCAATGCGAATCCTAAAGAAGCTGTGAAATCAGATGCCGATGTATCAACATGGCAAAAATTGGATCTCCCACACGACTGGAGTATCTTTAACGATTTTGACCATCAGTCACCTGCCCAAAACGAGGGTGGACAGCTCAATGGTGGTGAAGCTTGGTATCGCAAGACCTTTAAACTTGATGAAAAAGATCTCAAGAAAAATGTTCGTGTGACCTTTGATGGTGTCTACATGGACTCTCAAGTCTATGTCAATGGTCAGTTAGTGGGGCATTATCCAAATGGTTATAACCAGTTCTCATACGATATCACAAAATATCTTCACAAAGATGGTCGTGAGAATGTGATTGCTGTCCATGCGGTTAACAAACAGCCAAGTAGCCGTTGGTACTCAGGTAGTGGTATCTACCGTGATGTGACCTTGCAAGTGACAGATAAGGTTCATGTTGAGAAAAATGGAACAACTATCTTAACACCAAAACTTGAACAACAGCAACATGGCAAGGTTGAAACTCATGTAGCCAGCAAGATTGTCAATACAGACGATAAAGACCATGAACTGGTGGCAGAGTATCAAATCGTTGAACGTGGTGGTCAGGCTGTAACAGGCTTGGTTCGTACAGCGAGCCGTACCTTGAAAGCACATGAGTCAACAAGTCTTGATGCGATTCTAGAAGTTGAACAACCAAAACTCTGGACCGTTTTAAATGACAAACCTGCCTTGTATGAACTGGTTACGCGTGTTTACCGTGATGGTCAATTAGTCGATGCTAAGAAAGATTTGTTTGGTTACCGTTACTATCATTGGACTCCAAATGAAGGTTTCTCTTTGAATGGTGAACGAATTAAATTCCATGGTGTTTCCTTGCACCATGACCACGGAGCGCTTGGAGCAGAAGAAAATTATAAAGCAGAATACCGTCGTCTCAAACAAATGAAGGAGATGGGCGTTAACTCCATCCGTACAACTCATAACCCTGCAAGTCCACAGACCTTGCAAATCGCAGCAGAACTTGGTTTGCTGGTTCAGGAAGAGGCCTTTGATACGTGGTATGGTGGCAAGAAACCATATGACTACGGACGTTTCTTTGAAAAAGATGCCACTCACCCAGAAGCTAGAAAAGGTGAAAAATGGTCTGACTACGATCTTCGTACCATGGTCGAAAGAGATAAAAATAACCCAGCTGTCTTCATGTGGTCTATCGGAAACGAAATCGGTGAAGCCAATGGTAATGCTCACTCTCTTGCAACGGTTAAACGCTTAGTAAAAGTGATTAAAGATGTTGATACTACACGTTATGTTACCATGGGAGCAGATAAGTTCCGCTTTGGTGATGGTAGCGGTGATCATGAGAAAATTGCTAATGAACTGGATGCAGTTGGTTTCAACTATTCAGAAGACAACTACAAGAAACTTCGTGCGAAACATCCAAACTGGTTGATTTACGGTTCCGAAACATCTTCAGCTACCCGTACACGTGGAAGTTACTATCGCCCTGAACAGGAATTGAAACATAGTAACGGACCTGAGCGTCATTACGAACAGTCTGACTATGGTAATGACCGAGTTGGCTGGGGTAAAACGGCAACAGATTCATGGACGTTTGATCGTGACAACGCTGGCTATGCTGGACAGTTTATCTGGACAGGTACGGACTATATCGGTGAACCTACACCATGGCACAACCAAAACCAAACTCCCGTTAAGAGCTCTTACTTTGGTATCGTAGATACAGCGGGTATTCCAAAACATGACTTCTACCTCTACCAAAGCCAATGGGTTTCTGTCAAGAAGAAACCAATGGTTCACCTTCTTCCTCACTGGAACTGGGAGAATAGAGACTTGGCCTCTAAAGTAGAAGATGCACAAGGAAAGATTCCAGTTCGCGCTTACTCTAATGCTGCAAGTGTTGAATTGTTCTTGAACGGTCAATCTCTCGGTGTTAAAAAGTTCAACAAAAAACAAACTAGTGATGGTCGTACCTACCAAGAAGGTGCCAATGCTAAGGAACTCTATCTTGAGTGGAAGGTTGCTTACCAACCAGGTACCTTAGAAGCAGTAGCTCGTGATGAAGCTGGTAAAGAAATTGCACGTGACAAGATTACCACTGCAGGTCAACCTGCAGGTGTTCGTCTCATCAAGGAAGAACACGCAATCGCTGCAGATGGAAAAGACTTGACTTACATCTACTATGAAATCGTAGACAGCCAAGGAAATGTGGTACCAACTGCCAATAATTTGGTTCGTTTCCAATTGCATGGACAAGGTCAACTGGTTGGTGTTGATAATGGGGAACAAGCCAGCCGTGAACGCTACAAGGCACAACCTGATGGTTCTTGGATCCGCAGAGCCTTTAACGGTAAAGGGGTTGCCATTGTTAAATCAACTGAGCAAGCAGGTAAATTCACCCTTACTGCCCACTCTGATCTCTTGAAATCGGACCAAGTCACTGTCTTTACAGGTAAGAAAGAAGGACAAGAAAAAACTGTTTTAGGTACAGAAGTACCAAAAGTACGTACTGTTATTGAGAAAGAGCCAAAAATGCCGAAGACAGTCGGTTTTATCTACAGTGATGGCAGTCGTGAAAAACGTCCAGTCACTTGGTCTTCAGTTGATGTGAGCCAAGCAGGAGTTGTGACTGTTAAAGGTATGGCAGACGGACGCGAAGTTGAGGCCCGTGTCGAAATTCTAGCAATCGCAAATGAGCTTCCAACTGTTAAGCGTGTTGCTCCAGGAACAGACTTGAGCGCTGTTGATAAATACGTTTCTATTGCTGTTACGGATGGAAGCGTACAAGAATACGAAGTTGATAAGTGGGAGATTTCGGAAGCAGATAAAGCTAAACTGTCAGTTGCAGGATCACGTATTCAAATGACTGGCCAACTAGGAGGAGAAACCATTCATGCTACTCTTGTGGTAGAAGAAGGCAATCCTGTGGCACCTGCAGTACCAACTGTAACGGTTGGTGGCGAATCTGTCACTGGTCTTACTACTCAAAATCCAATGCAATATCGAACTCTTGCTTACGGTGCATCCTTGCCAGAAGTTGTAGCAAGTGCTGAAAATGCGGATGTTACTGTAGTCCAAGCAAGTGCAGCAAACGGCATGCGTGCAAGCATCTATGTTCAACCAAAAGATGGTGGACCTCTTCAAACCTATGCAATTCAATTCCTTGAAGAAGCACCGAAAATTGACCACTTGAGCCTACAAGTGGAGCAAGCTGACGGTCTTAAAGAAGACCAAACAGTGAAATTGTCTGTACTCGCTCACTATCAAGACGGAACACAAGCAGTTTTACCAGCTGATAAAGTAAACTTCTCTACAAGTGGTGAAGGGGAAGTCGCAGTTCGTAAAGGAATGCTTGAGTTACATAGGCCAGGAACAGTCACTCTCAAAGCAGAATATGAGGGGGCTAGAGGTCAAATCGATCTCACGATCCAAGCCAACACAGAGAAGAAGATTGCGCAATCTATTCGTCCAGTGAACGTAGTAACAGACTTGCATCAAGAACCAAGCCTTCCAGCAACAGTAACAGTTGAGTATGACAAAGGTTTCCCTAAAGCCCACAAAGTCACATGGCAAGCCATTCCAAAAGAAAAACTCGACTCCTATCAAACCTTTGAAGTTCTAGGTAAAGTTGAAGGTATTGACCTTGAGGCGCGTGCAAAAGTCTCTGTAGAAGGCATCGTTTCAGTTGAAGAAGTCAGTGTGACGACACCAATCGCAGAAGCACCACAATTACCAGAAAGTGTTCGTACCTACGATTCAAATGGTCACGTTTCATCAGCTAAGGTTACATGGGATACGATTCGTCCAGAGCAATACGCCAAGGAAGGTGTCTTTACAGTTAATGGTCGCCTAGAAGGTACGCAATTAACAACTAAACTTCATGTTCGCGTATCTGCTCAAACTGAGAAGGGGGCAAATATTTCTGACCAATGGACCGGATCAGAATTGCCACTTGCCTTTGCTTCAGACTCAAATCCAACTGATCCTGTTTCAAATGTCAACGATAAATTGATTTCCTTTAATGACCGCCCAGCTAACCGTTGGACAAACTGGAACCGTACTAATCCAGAAGCTTCAGTTGGTGTCCTATTCGGAGATTCAGGTATTTTGAGCAAACGTTCAGTTGATAATCTAAGTGTCGGATTCCACGAAGACCACGGAGTTGGTGTACCGAAGTCTTATGTGATTGAATATTATGTCGGTAAGACCGTTCCAACAGCCCCTAAAAACCCTAGCTTTGTAGGTGAGGAAAACCATGCCTTTAACGATCCTGCAAACTGGAAAGAGGTAAGCAATCTCAAAGCACCAGCTCAATTAAAAGCTGGAGAAATGAATCATTTCAGCTTTGATAAAGTTGAGACCTATGCGGTTCGCATTCGTATGGTTCGACTTGATAGCAAGAAAGGAACGTCTATCACAGAAGTACAAATTTTTGCGAAACAAGTTGCGGCAGCTAAACAAGGACAAACAAGAATCCAAGTTGACGGTAAAGACTTAGCAAACTTTAACCCAGATTTGACAGACTACTACCTTGAGTCTGTAGATGGAAAAGTTCCTGCAGTAACAGCAAGTGTTAGCAACAATGGTCTCGCCACCGTCGTTCCAAGTGTTCGTGAAGGTGAGCCAGTTCGTGTTATCGCGAAGGCTGAAAATGGTGATATCCTAGGAGAATACCGTCTACACTTTACAAGCAATAAAGACTTGCTCTCTCGTAAACCAGTTGCCGCGGTCAAACAAGCTCGCTTGCTACAAGTAGGGCAACCGCTTGAATTGCCAACTAAGGTTCCTGTTTATTTCACAGGTAAAGACGATTACGAAACAAAAGACTTGGCAGTAGAATGGGAAGAAGTTCCAGCAGAAAAGCTGACAAAAGCAGGTCAATTTACCGTTCGAGGTCGTGTCCTTGGTAGTGATCTTGTTGCTGAGTTCACTGTACGAGTGACAGACAAACTTGGCGAAGCTCTTTCAAATAACCCAGAGTATGATGAAAATAGTAACCGCGCCTTTGCTTCAGCCACTAACGACATTGATAGAAACTCCCATGACCGTGTGGACTATCTCAATGACGGAAATCATTCAGAAAATCGTCGTTGGACAAACTGGTCTCCAACACCATCTTCTAATCCAGAAGTATCAGCAGGTGTGATCTTCCGTGAAAATGGTAAGATTGTAGAACGGACTGTAGCGCAAGCCAAACTTCACTTCTTTGCAGATAGTGGTACAGATGCCCCATCTAAACTCGTTTTGGAACGTTATATTGGCCCAGAGTTTGAAGTGCCTACCTACTATTCTAACTACCAAGCCTACGATGCAGCTCATCCATTTAACAATCCAGAAAATTGGGAAGCTGTGCCTTATCGTGCGGATAAAGACATCGCAGCTGGTGATGAAATCAACGTAACATTTAAAGCTGTCAAAGCCAAAGCCATGAGATGGCGTATGGAGCGTAAAGCAGACAAGAGCGGTGTTGCGATGATTGAGATGACCTTCCTTGCACCGAGTGAATTACCTCAAGAAAGTACGCAATCGAAGATTCTTGTGGATGGAAAAGAACTTCCTGACTTCGCTGAAGATCGTCAAGACTATCAAATCACCTATAAAGGTCAACATCCAAAAGTCTCAGTCGAAGAAAGTAATCAAGTAGCTTCAACAGTTGTAGATAGCGGAGACGATAGCCTTCCAGTACTTGTTCGCCTTGTTTCGGAAAGTGGAAAACAAGTCAAGGAATACCGTATCCAGTTGACCAAGGAAAAACCAATTTCTGAGAAGACAGTTGCTGGTGAACAAGAAGAACTTCCAAAACTCGAATTTGTTGAAAACGATTTGGCCTACAAGACAGTTGAGAAAAAGGATTCAACGCTGTATCTAGGAGAAACTCGTGTAGAACAAGAAGGAACAGTTGGTAAA
The DNA here is from genome assembly GCF_002096495.1 of Streptococcus oralis subsp. oralis. GTDB lineage: Bacteria > Bacillota > Bacilli > Lactobacillales > Streptococcaceae > Streptococcus > Streptococcus oralis_CU. Next base: position 284,764 of record NZ_NCUO01000010.1, read on the forward strand.
GAACGTATCTTTACAGTGATTAATCCTGATGGAAGTAAGGAAGAAAAACTTCGCGAAGTGGTAGAGGCTCCGACAGACCGCATCGTCTTGGTCGGAACAAAACCAGGAACCTCTCTTCCAGAAGACGAAGTGAAGAACCTTGTCCTCGAAAGGCCCGAACTTGTAGTTGAAGAAGAAACCATCGACTTCAAGGTTCAGGAGCGTAAGTCTGATAAGTTGTATCTAGGAGAAACTCGTGTCCTCCAAGAAGGAAAACAAGGTGTCCGTCTTCACTTGATTGAAGTGGAAAATGGAAAACGTCAGCTTAAAGAAACTTACGATAAAGTCGTTGCTCAAGATCGTATTGTAGAAGTTGGTACTAAACCAGGAACTTCTCTTCCAGAAGATGAAGTGAAGAACCTCGTTCTTAATCTTCCAGAGCTTATCTCAGAAGAAGAAATCATTGATTTCAAAGTTCAGGAACAAAAGAATGACAAACTTCCAGCAGGTCAAACTCGCATCCTTCAAGAAGGAAGACAAGGTATCCGTGTTCACTTAATCGAAGTTGAAAATGGCAAGCGAACTGAAAAAGAAAGCTATGATAAAGTTATGGCTCAGAATCGCATCGTCGAAGTTGGTACAGCTGGTGAAACGACCAAACCAGTACCTCAAGAAGCAACAAAACCACAAGTATCAGAAAAAGCAGATACAAAAGAAATTGCTTCAAGTAAAGCTAATCAAGCTCAAAAAGAGCAGTTGCCAAATACAGGAAGTGCAGCAAGCCAAGCAGCAGTAGCAGCAGGTTTAGCTCTTCTCGGTTTGGGGGCAGGATTAGTCGCCACTAAAGGCAAAAAAGAAGATTAGAGGCACTAGCTAGAATATGAATCTAGCGGTGACTAAGAAAGACCAGGTTTTCCTGGTCTTTTTTATGACAGAAAAATCATTTAGTAATGTTGGCATAAACAATGCCATTCTAAAAGACGTATTTAAATAAGTGAAAATGCATTTTTAAAATAAAATGTGCAAAAAAATACTGTTTATCGTATTTGTTTTTAACTGGTATATACTGGCTTGTCAACGAGTAAATTTAAAGGAAAAGGATCATTTCTTAATAGAGAGAAAAAAATAAATTATTCTGTAAAAATTTGTTTGATAGTCCTAGCCTTTTTTTCGATAGTATGATAAAATGTGGTTGTAATGTAGTTAATACGGTTCATTTTTAAAAAGGTGAACGGTGATTAGTTGGGGACAATCAATTAGCTTACAATTACATTGTACATTTACAATTGAATATTATGAGAAAGGAAGATCACATGAACAAAAAAATAAGATCTTGGATTCAGATCGTTATTCTTTGTTTGGGAGTTATTCTCCAATCATTTGCTCCTCTGACGCAAGTACGTGCGGCAGAGTATAATGATGTTATCACTAGTGTAGGTGTTGAGAACAAATCTGGTGAAGCATTAACGCAAGGATTGGATATTTGGCAAGAATTCCGTCTTACTGCAGATTTTGTTTTGCCAGATAATACGGTGCATGAAGGTGATACAACAACACTTCAATTGCCATCAGAGATTGCATTTTCAAACTCTTCAGACATTGAATTACGAGATGCTTCTAACAATCTTGTAGCTACTGGTCGTTTAGATGCAGCTAGCAAAACAATTACTCTCACTTATACAAAATTTGTTGAGAATAATTCTGGCGTTAGGGGGAAATTCTTTGTCTATGTCCGAGTTGACCATGACGTTGTTTCAGAAGAAAAAGACGTTGATGTCAACATTACTGTAGGACATAGAGTTCTATTTGCAGGGAAAATCCGTTATAACGGCCCTCCAGGGAAATACGACTCTAAAATTGAAAAGAGTTCCTTCCAATTCAAGGATGACGAGAAAAATGTAATCCGTTATAACATTACTGTAAACCGCAATATGGCGAACTACAGTGATGTCACTATCAAAGATGCTTTCTCTTCTCCAAATATGACATTCCTACCAGATACTTTTCGAATTTACAAAGTAGATTGGAGTTGGAATAACGGAGACTGGAAATGGACTAATGCTCGGGATATGACCGAAACCTTTAAAAACCAACTAGTGGTAAATGCGAATGGTGATGGTTTCACCCTTCCTTTAGGAGATACTAATGGTTTTGGTTATATGATCGAGTATCGAGCTAAAGCGAATTATGATCTAGTCGATGGTGAGGAAATCACGAACGTAGCCAACATGAGCTACAATGGTAGTGAGAATGAACAATCAACAAGCACACGTACCTACCAGATTGCAGGTGGTGTTGCGGAAGGATATGTTTTCACCATTAAAATTCATAAGGTAGACGAAGCAGGCCAACCATTGCAAGGCGCAGTTTTTGAAGTAATTCGTGATCGTAACCAAGCTGTTGTTGGACGATTGACAACAGGTCCTGATGGTAACGCTAGTGTAGGCAAATTGTTGCGAGACAACTATACAATTCGTGAAGTAACGGCTCCTCTTGGCTATGACAAATTAACTGAAGATATTAAAATTTCTCCAGATGAGTTTGGTTCAGACAAATCAGTAGAACGTCGAATTGAAAATAAGAAGACACCTCCGAAGACTCCAATTGAAAAAGAGATTACTTTCAAAAAGGTGGATCCAAATGGAAAAGAAATTCCAGGAGCGGAACTGAAAATCTATAGTGGAGATACAGTCAATCTTGAAGAGGCACCTGTTGCAGACTGGACTACTGTAGCTGACACTTCTAAAGTGATTAAGCTGGCACCAGGGACCTACACTCTAAGAGAGTTCAATGCTCCAGAGGGATATCAAATTGTAGGAGATATTACTTATACTGTTAATGCTGACGGTTCTATCACTATTAAGAATAAGGGAGCTGATGACACTGTTCTTGCAGCTGGTCCAGTTCTGACTATTACCGATAAAGAGGATACTAGTCCAAAACCAATTACCTTCAGTAAGGTAAACCTTGGAGGAAATGAAATCCCAGGTGCACAGATTAAGATCTACAAGGGCGATAAGGCAGAAGGTACAGCTGTAGAAAGCTGGACATCCGAAGCTGGTAAATCTAAAGAATTGAGCTTAGCACCAGGTACATACACTTTCCATGAGGAAGCAGCCCCAACTGGTTACCTCAAAGTAACGGATATCACTTTCCAAGTTAAACCTAACGGTACTGTTGAAGTGACAAAAGTAGGTGAAAAAGATTCTAAAGGTGAAGACAATCGTGTTGTAGCCCAAAATTCAACTCTGACAGTTACTGATAAAGATGACGATGTAGCTCGTAAAATCACGTTCAGTAAAATTAGTCTTGGTGGGGTTGAAATCGCAGGAGCACAAATCAAGATCTTCAAAGGCGATAAGGCAGAAGGCACAGCCGTAGAAAGCTGGACTTCAGAAGCTGGTAAGTCTAAAGAATTGAGCTTAGCACCAGGTACATACACTTTCCATGAGGAAGCAGCCCCAACTGGTTACCTCAAAGTAACGGATATCACTTTTAAAGTTAACTATGACGGAACAGTTAAAGTGACGAATGTTGGTACTAAGGATGCTAAAGGCGAGGACAATACTGTCGTAACCGATGGTTCAACAATCAAAGTCACTGATAAAGATGATGATCTTCCACGTAAGATTACCTTCAGTAAGGTTAGCCTTGGTGGAACAGAAATCGCTGGCGCACAAATCAAGATCTACAAGGGCGACAAGGCAGAAGGCACAGCTGTAGAAAGCTGGACATCTGAAGCTGGTAAGTCTAAAGACTTGAACTTGGCCCCAGGAACTTACACTTTCCATGAGGAAGCCGCTCCAACAGGTTACCTCAAAGTAACAGATATTACTTTCAAAGTGAAAACTGACGGAACAGTAGAAGTAACCAATGTCGGCGAAAAAGACTCTAAGGGTGAAGACAACAAAGTCGTAACCAATGGCTCAACTGTTACAGTAACGGATAAAGACGATGACTTACCACGTAAGATTACCTTCAGCAAGGTTAGCCTTGGTGGAACAGAAATCGCAGGCGCTCAAATCAAGATCTACAAGGGCGATAAGGCAGAAGGCACAGCCGTAGAAAGCTGGACTTCAGAAGCTGGTAAGTCTAAAGATCTCAACTTGGCTCCAGGAACTTACACCTTCCATGAGGAAGCAGCCCCAACTGGTTACCTC